>DATMSL010000661.1:0-3457 GCA_035565435.1 Dyadobacter sp.
CTTTGACCCGGATTTGAGTCGAGGAAGCTCTGAATAATCGAGATGACGGTTGCAATCACTTCCGGCATATCCCCGTTGTCGGTGACAGAAATGTCACTGTATTCATTGGTAAGAAGGTTGTAATCAAGTAATGCCAGGTTATACATATTCGGTGAGATGGGAATGAATTCAACAATCTTATCGAAAACGCCTCGCTTGCCGATACTTTGAAATCGGAAGCGGGCGTTTTTAACGTCGAATGTTACCGGATATGCCTGGTATTGCTTCATCAGCCAATCACCTCAATCTTCACCTTCAACAAAAATTCATCCATCTCAATCTCAGTCGCTTCCCCATTCAGGTCGCCTACGAGGTCGAGGTCCAGGGCTTGTACTTCCTGGCAGATGTAGTCTTTGTTGGCGGTTACTGCGCTGGCGAGCAGGCCGTCGTTGTTTTGTAAGGTAATGCGGATCTTGTCTGTTACTTCGAAACCGCTGTCTTTGCGCAGGTTTTGCACGCGGTTCACGAAATCGCGGGCGATGCCTTCGAGGCGCAGATCTTCGGTTACCGTGATGTCGAGGGCGACGGTAAGGCCGCCTTCGCTCGCTACGAGCCATCCCGGAACGTCTTCGGCGATGATTTCCACGTCGGTCAATGCGATTTCGATCGGGCCGCTGGCTGCCACGAGCGTGATAGCGCTGCTGGCTTCGATTTCGCGGATCTGAGCTTCGTCCATAGCTGAAATAGCGGCTGCTACTTCCTTCATTTTTGGCCCGAATTTCGGGCCGAGGGCTTTGAAGTTAGGCTTGATTTTCTTTTTCAGGATGCCGCTGTCGTCGTGTACGAACTCGATGTGCTTCACATTCACTTCGGAAAGGATAATGTAAGCCACCTGCTCGATCTGACGCTTCGTTTTCTCGCTCAAAACCGGGATCAGGATTTTGGACAATGGCTGACGAACTTTCAGTTTATGCCCTTTCCGGATCGAGTGAACGAGCGAGCTGATACGCTGCGCGAGATCCATGGCCTCTTCGAGGTCGGTATCCACTACATCCGCTTCGATTTTTGGCCAGTAAGTCAAATGCACCGAGTCATATTTGAATGGCGCATTGTGCCGGATCGAAGCTTCGCGGTCGCTGTCTGTTAGGTTTTTATATAACCATTCACCAAAGAACGGTGCAATAGGCGACATCAACTGCGATACGGTTACCAAACAGTGGTGCAAAGTCTCGTAAGCAGCGGCTTTATCGTCTGTCAAACCGGCTCCCTGCTCCGCGGAGGGGTTCCAGAAACGACGGCGGTTGAGACGGATATACCAGTTCGAAAGCTGATCGGTCACGAAGTCCTGCACGAGACGGCCCGCCTTGGTCGGGTTGTAATCGTCGAACTGCTCGCCTACTTCCTTGATCAATGTATTCAGTTTCGAAAGGATCCAGCGATCCAGCTCGGTGCGTTTCTCGATAGGGACCGAATTCGCTTCGTGGAATTCGTAGCCGTCGAGGTTCGCGTACAATGCAAAGAAGTTATAAGTATTCACGAGGGTCCCGAAGAACTTGCGCTGCACTTCGCCGATGCCGTCGATATTGAATTTCAGGTTATCCCAAGGCTCCGCATTCGTGATCATGTACCAGCGCGTCGCGTCCGGGCCGTATTGTGCCAATGTCGCAAACGGATCCACGGCATTGCCGAGGCGTTTCGACATTTTGTTGCCATTCTTGTCGAGTACCAAGCCAGTCGATACCACATTTTTGAATGCAACAGAATCGAACAGCATGCCCGCGATGGCGTGCAATGTGAAGAACCAGCCGCGGGTTTGATCTACCCCTTCCGAAATAAAGTCAGCAGGGTAAGCCTGGTTAAAAATCTCTTGATTTTCAAACGGATAATGCCATTGTGCATACGGCATCGCACCCGAGTCAAACCAAACGTCGATCAGGTCCGGTTCTCGGTGCATAACGTGGCCTGTTTTACCTACTAATACCACATCATCTACGTACGGACGGTGCAGGTCGTAATCGCCATGTTCGAGTTTTTGCAGATAATCCGAGTTGTGCAATGCCTGCTCGCGGGTAAGGTGGCCGGAGATAATGGCTTCTTCCAGCTTATCTTTCAATTCTTCGATCGAACCAATGCAAACTTCATCACCATAATCATTCCGCCAGATCGGCAGCGGCGTACCCCAGTAACGCGAGCGCGAGAGGTTCCAGTCGACCAGGTTTTCGAGCCAGTTACCGAAGCGGCCGGTACCGGTGCTTTCGGGTTTCCAGTTGATACTTTTGTTTAATTCAACAAGACGGTCTTTCACCGCGGTAGTGCGGATAAACCAGCTATCGAGCGGGTAGTAAAGCACCGGTTTGTCGGTACGCCAGCAATGTGGGTACGGGTGCTCATATTTTTCTACTTTAAATGCCTTGCCTTCTTCTTTGAGTTTGATGGCGATGAGCACGTCGGTCGGGCGGAACTCGGGATCGTCCTGCTCAGCTTGTGAGTAATATTCAGGTTTTACAAAACGGCCTGCATAATCCGTAATTTCTTTCACAAAACGGCCCTGGCGGTCAACGATCGGCACTTCCTTGCCGTTCTCGTCCTTCACCATAATGGCCGGAATGCCATTTGCCTGCGCCACCCGGAAGTCGTCCGCACCGAAGGTAGGAGAGGTATGCACCACACCGGTACCGTCTTCGGTCGTCACGAAATCGCCGAGGATCACACGGAATGCAGGAGCCTCAGGTTGGATATATGGTAATAGCTGCTCGTACTCAATGCCTTCGAGGTCTTTTCCTTTGAACTCATTCAAAACGGTCCATGGAAGTACCTTTTTATCGCTGGCTGCATAGCCTTCGAGATCGCCGTTGTGGCCTTTTTCGGAGAAATATTTGCCTACCAGATCCTTCGCGAGCACAACCGCAACGGGCTCGTGCGTGTAAGGATTGAAGGTTTTAACCAATACATAATCAATATTGCCTCCTACGGTCAGTGCGGAGTTGGCAGGAAGTGTCCAGGGGGTGGTGGTCCAGGCGAGAATGCGGATGTCCTCGTTAGCAGAACCAGCCAATGCAGGCCAATTTGCCGCGTCTTTCACCTTGAACATCGCCACGATGGTGGTATCCTTCACGTCTTTGTACGTGCCCGGCATATTCAGCTCGTGCGACGAAAGGCCGGTTCCGGCGGCGGGTGAATAGGGCTGGATTGTGTATCCTTTGTACAGCAAGCCTTTGTCATACAGCTTTTTAAGCAGGTTCCAGAGGCTTTCGATGTATTCGCTTTTATAGGTAATGTAAGGATCGTCGAGGTCCACCCAGTAACCCATTTTCTCGGTCAGGTCATTCCATTGGTCGGTGAATTTCATGACCGTCTGGCGGCATTTCTCGTTATAATCCGCTACCGAAATTTTCTTCCCGATATCGTCTTTGATGATGCCGAGTTCCTTTTCAACCTGTAATTCAACCGGCAGGCCGTGCGTGTCCCAGCCGCCTTT
>DATMSL010000662.1:0-6126 GCA_035565435.1 Dyadobacter sp.
AGGGTAATGATCAAAAAAAATAGTGTAGTGGAGTCCATATCTCTATTTTTGTACCGATTAAAATTCAAATAAAAACGGCACAATGCCAAATAGCCCACAGAAATATCTGGTAACCGTAGCGGGACCCACAGCGGTAGGAAAAACCGCACTGGCGATCAGGCTTGCGCAGGACCTCGGTACTGAAATCATATCCGCTGATTCGAGACAGTTTTTCCGTGAACTGAGTATAGGCACAGCAAAACCTACGCCCGAAGAACTAATACAAGCGAAGCATCACTTTGTCAATTCGCATTCTATTTCGGAAGCATATAGTGCCGGAGATTTCGAACGCGATGCATTAGAGCTGCTCGAAGTGCTTTTTCAGAAATATGATATAGTGGTTATGACAGGCGGCTCTGGCTTTTATGTCAAAGCTGTATTGGAAGGCCTCGACGATTTGCCCGCCCCTCTCCCGGGGCTGCGGGAATCGCTTATGCAGAAGCTGAACGATAACGGGCTTACCGCGCTACAAGAGGAAATACAACGGATCGACCCGGATTTCGCAGCTACACCGGAGTTAGCCAATCCACAACGCGTCGTTCGCGCGCTGGAAGTGTTTTATACCTCTGGTACTCCTATCAGTCAATTTAAACTAAAAAGTACGCGAAACAGGCCCTTTCTACCCGTTAATATCGCTTTGGACCGCGACCGTACGGAACTCTACCAAAGAATAGACCTACGAATGGACGCAATGCTACAAGAAGGGCTGGTGGAAGAAGCAAAAAGCGTAATTGCCTACCGTGACCACCACGCGCTCAAAACAGTAGGATATCGGGAAGTTTACAGCTACCTGGACGGCGAGTACGACGAAACGGAAATGGTGCGACTTTTAAAGCAGAACTCCCGACGATATGCCAAGCGGCAGCTCACGTGGTTCAGGCATCAGGGGAATTTCGAGTGGTTTCACCCAGACGAATACGACCGCATTCTGGAATATGTGCGACAGCAAACGGGTTTGAAATAGGCATTTGACGGAGCCTGGTGCTCCGTCAAATGAACCACTTAGTCTTCCAGCTCACGGTAAGCCAGAATGCCTCCCAGAACGTTGCGTACGTTGGAAAAACCCTGAGATTCCAGGTAACGCGCAGCTTTACCGCTACGAGCACCTGAACGGCAGTGAATGATGATTTCCTCATCCTTCAACGGTTCCAGCTCATCCAGATGGTCGGGCAGCTCGCCGAGAGGGATCAGTATAGCGCCGAGGTTATCCTCTTCGTATTCGTGTTCTTCGCGAACGTCGTAAAAGTGCAAATCTTCGCCCTTTTCAAGACGCTCTTTCAATTCTTCAACGGTAATATCCATATTTCAAAAATTTGTGACGACTGGGTCTATTGAGAGATTAACATTTTCTGTACAAAAGAACGTTTCCCATCGGTAGCCTTGAAGATATAAATACCCTGGCTCAGATGGTCAACAGGAGCCGACTGCCGATCGCGTGCAGGCACCAGAGAATGTACCAGCTTCCCACCGATGCTGTACACTTCGATCTTTTTGAGCGATTTACTATCCCAATGTACTTGGCCCCTGGCCGGGTTGGGATAAAAAATAGCATTGATCTGATCGGCTGGCTCATTGCCTGTAATAATTCCCTGCGCCTTTTTGCCCAGGTACGGCCGGATCATGATCGAGCCTTTCAGCGATGTTTCCTTCGCCCATTCAGTTCCCAGATTATAATACACTGCATTCCTGCCCAAAAGCGAGTTCCGGTCGAAACCTACCGTGACCGGCTGATCGTTGATCTGCAACCAACCGACATAGAAAGTATCCGGCACTGCAACCGGAGTCGCGAATGCATAGTCTATAAAACCATCACGAACAGCCGGGTAACGCACCGCAACGGACCGCTGGGCGATCACTTGATCAGGCTTGCCGCCTTTGCTGCTATAAATCTGAATCGTAAAGCCCTGTCCTGAAATATCCTTGTTGAATGAAACCATCGACATCCGTACACCGCCGATTGTATCTGCCTTGGCAAGCACATATTGCACGGCAACACGTCCAAGTTTCTGATTCACCTGCACGCCGTATTCGGCACTGCCGTCGTCATAGGCGAAGTAATCTGTCAATGCGGCTTTTGCGGTGATGGTATCATTCGTTTTGAGATTCGCCCCGGGAATCGTGTCGGTTGTGGCGATGAAGAACTTACTGATCAAATGCAGGCTGTCGATCTGACCGGCTGGATTGACGGGCGCTATTTTAGCCCGCAACACCTGCGACTTTAATGACTCAACAACAATCGAGCGCTGCACATTACGCACGAACTCCGTGCCGCGCTGCGCGTCCGTAAGTGTGTAGGTGCTCGTGAGGACGTTGAAGTTGTTGAAATGATTGACAACATCGGTTTTAACAGAGTCCGCAGTTGCCGCCGCCGGGTTGATGCGATACTGACGCAAGGGCATTGCTGTGTATTTTTTCAGGATATTCGAAACCGGCTTCCGCATGGCCACATCGAACAGGTAGGGCTGTTTGACCGATCGCTTCGAATTCAAATAGACATAATCCAGATGCCAGGTATCATAAGGGCCTGAACTCCTGCCGTAAGAGCGGAACCGGAACTGGAATGCATCGTGCAGGTAGCTCCCATCTTTAATCGCAACAAATTGCTGGTGAAACAGCGTATCCACCTCATAACCCAATTGCTGCCATACGGACACCCATTCCCCTGTTTTGTTAAAAAATTCCAACTGCAAAAAGTCGCTCGAATCCGGCAATTCGCCCAGGCCTTTCGCTGCCCAGTAAAAACTAAGGTAAACGGAATCCGCGGCGACTTTGCCATTGAGGTTAACCGGCTGGGATGTAAGCGTATCGGTATACCCTTGTACCAATGGGTTCACCAGATTATAAGGAATACCATTGGCATTCAAACCGTCGAATGTAGCCACATTGACCGACGGGTGCGAGTTGGTGAGCGTATTATTGATATAAACCCCGCTACCTGGCATCCAGTATTTGCTATTCGGCGCCAGCGTTTTGGTGGTCGAAAAATCATCGAAAAAAGGCAGGCTTAATGAAGCCTGCGTACGGAGGCTTTGTGACTCAGGTCCGTCGTCCCCGTGACTGTACCTGGCCTGATCGATCGGCACGATGCGTAACTGCGCACGCGCAACCTGGCTTTCCACCATGGCCAGCACACAAACCCAAATAAAAATCCTGTGTGTGAAGAATTTTTTACTGCTCCGGTTGATTCCCATTATCCGTCGATTCAGCCGCCTGCGGCGTGACCCACAAGTCGATTACGTCCCCTATTCTTACCTTATTGCCCGCATCGGGGTTCTGCCGCACAATCGAGCCGGCAGCCTGCCCTTCTTCGGCCGGCACTTCCATTACCTGGCCCACTTTCAGTCCCGCTCCCACTATCGCTATTTTCGCTTCATCCAGTGGCATTCCAATCACCGACGGTGTTTCAAACTGTGCCGTACCCAATCCTTCACCTAATTCCAGGTCGATTTTCGTTCCCTTCGCGATCGGCTGGCCCGGCAGGATTTCCTTGCCATTATACAATTGTCTCAAAACCGCATTCTGCGCCATATCAGGCACATAGGAAATATTTCCTTCTTCCAATCCTACACTTTTCAGCAACATCTGCGCACTGCGGTGCGTCATATCCGTCAACTTCGGCATTTTGATCAGCGGTGCGGTGCGGGAAACTACCGTTACATAGATTTTCCTGCCTTCTTTCACCTTTGACCCCGGCAATGGGTATTGAGAAATGATGGTCAATGGCGGCACGTTGGTCACAAAAGTGCAGTCGACCTCATAACGCAGGTCGCGGTCGCCGAGAAAGTCGTCCAGATCCTCTACACTCTTCTTTTTCAGATCCGGCACGGTAATGGCTTCACCATGATTGGTTGTAAAAGGGAGGTAAACGAAGAAAAACCCCAGAAAAAGGACCAAAAGCAGCGAGACAATGATTCCGATGTGTATGAAAAGATCAGTTCTGGACTGTGTACTTATTTTGGCCATGAATGTATTGGATGGGCTTTTGGTATTATAAACGGGTAAAAATAAACGTAATATTCCAAGATGCCAATATGCTAAACCGCATACGAACCGAGAATTCTCTTGATGTATTTACCCAGAATATCAAATTCGAGGTTCACCGTGTCTCCCGCTTTTAACGAATGGAAATTGGTAAAGTTATAGGTATAAGGAATAATCGCAACCCTGAATGCATTTTCCCCGGAGTTAAAAACCGTGAGACTCACGCCGTTAATGCAAATCGACCCTTTTTCGACAGTAATATTGCCGGTTGAAGCATTATACTCAAAATCGAACAGCCAGCTTCCGTCGCGCTCCTGCACCTGCGTACACGTGGCGGTCTGGTCCACATGCCCCTGCACGATATGACCGTCGAAACGGCCGTTAGCAGGCATACAGCGTTCAAGATTCACTTTGCTGCCCGGGGTAAGGTCTCCCAGGTTCGTCTTCAAAAGTGTTTCTTCGATAGCGGTTACCTTATATTGATCGCCGTCCGTTGCCACTACTGTAAGGCAAACCCCGTTATGGCTCACGCTCTGATCTATTTTAAACTCATTGGCAATGGCCGACCGGAAAGTGAAGGTTTTATTGGTCCCTTCCGTGTCGACATTCACCACTTCAGCGATTGATTCTACGATTCCTGTGAACATTTTAATATCGGATTATAATGCAAAGTTACAATTTCCTAACCGCTCTCCCACCGCACAAAATTCCCGGCCACACCATTATTCGTGCCCAACTGCTTTTCAATTAGGCATTCTTTGCGAACTTTGCGGGAAAATAAGCATTGCTTTAATGAAAAAAGTCCTATTTATCGATCGCGACGGTACGATCATCGTTGAGCCACCTACCGATTTTCAGGTAGATTCCCTGGAAAAACTCGAATTCCTGCCCAAAGCCATTTCCGCATTACGCAAAATCGCGGATGAAACCGACTATGAGCTGGTCATGGTGACCAACCAGGACGGCCTCGGCACCGACTCATTCCCAGAAGATACTTTCTGGCCTGCCCAGAACAAGATGGTCAAAACACTGGAAGGTGAAGACATCCGTTTCGCGGACGTGCATATCGACCGCAGCTTTCCGGAAGATAACCTTCCTACCCGCAAACCGGGCATCGGCATGCTCACTGCTTATTTTTCGAACGAATATGATCTGGCCAACAGTTACGTGATCGGCGACCGCCTGACCGACGTGCAACTGGCCGTGAACCTGGGCGCAAAAGCGATTCTTTTCCGCTCAGAACTGCCGGAAGAAGGTATTACTGACCAGATGAACGAAACCACTGCGTTGGTTACCAGCGACTGGGATGCTATTTATGAGCATTTGAAGCTGCCTTCCCGCGAAGCATTTGTGGAAAGAAATACCAAGGAAACGCAGATTAAAGTAGCGCTGAACCTCGACGGCAGTGGCCGCTCCGATATCCATACCGGCCTCGGCTTTTTCGATCACATGCTCGACCAACTTGCCCGCCATTCCGGTGCCGATCTGTCGATCCACGTTGAAGGTGACTTGCACATCGATGAGCACCATACGATCGAAGATACTGCTCTCGCATTAGGCGAAGCTTACCGCCAGGCGATCGGTGACAAACGCGGAATCAGCCGCTATGGCTTCCTTTTACCAATGGACGAAGCATTGGCACAGGTAGCGATCGACTTCTCAGGCCGCCCGTGGATCGTTTGGGATGCCGAATTCAAAAGAGAGAAAATCGGGGAGATGCCGACGGAGATGTTTTTCCATTTCTTCAAGTCATTCTCAGATACTTCGCTATCAAACTTGAATATCAAAGTCGAAGGCGATAATGAGCACCACAAGATCGAGTCAATTTTCAAAGCATTTGCAAAGGCCATCAAAATGGCAGTGAAACGCGACCTTAAAGCGCTGGATTTCATGCCTTCGACCAAAGGAGTGCTTTAATTTTTTGATGAATACCGAGTCTATGTGGCATTTTTTAGCTATTTTTGCTCATCCTATATTGCATTATAATCGAGTACAACTATGATGATGACCATTGTTATGATTGCTTTTTATGTAGTTCTTCTGAGCTCGGCGTTCCTGGTGGGGCGTTGGTTGGAGAACAACGAAAAGCAATGGAAAGCGAATAAG
>DATMSL010000663.1:0-4551 GCA_035565435.1 Dyadobacter sp.
ATGAAATCATTACAATATCCCCGGAGTTTCCCGAGGATATTCAAGCTGTGAGTCTCGATAATCAGGTCAATAGGATAACAAAAATTAGCCTGCTGGATGATCGCCAGAGAGTTTTACAGGACTATTTGCCAAATGCAGAAGGAAACCTGACAACCGTCAAATTAAATACTGTATTAAAAGGGACATACTTTTTGAAGGCAACTTTCGAGGATGGAACGGTACAAACGAAGCGGGTTTTGGTCGGAAAATGAGAGAGGTTGTAAGCGATCAAACCATTCGATTTTACATCGGCTTGGAAAAGCTGGTGAATTTTAACTTAAAACCTAACCAGCCATGAACAAAACGAAAACCGGGATAAAGATTGCCGTGATACTAATATGTAAGTTATTGGCCGCAGTTGCGTGCGTGGAAAATAATGGTTTCGAAAATATTGGCCAACCCTGTTTTACGAAAGAGTCATTAGAAACAGTCCCCTGGATCGTTGACCATTTGAAGAAGTATACTTTGCCGAATGGAGGCGGGTATCATGCGGCAGTTTACCTATATAACGACCAGCAGTAATTGGCGATAACGACGCCATTCGGCTGTACGCCGCTTGGGCATGTGTTCAACTGCGAGGGAGTACCGCTAGACTCCCTGGACATTGATTATGTTGACTTCCGGGATCATATTAAGCTCGCCGCGGTTTTGACCGGGCAGAAATGATGAAAATTGATCAGCGACAAAGTCGTCCGGGTCAATTATCCTTCAACCCGGGTGCCTTCATCAACTGTAATAATATAACTCTTCCCGCCTTCGCGTTCGATGGCTTCTGCCACTTCTTCCGCGTGCGTAGGCGCGTAGGCGAACATGCAGCCGCCTCCGCCTGAGCCGTTGATCTTGCCGCCTAATGCTCCAGCACCGAGTGCGGCGTTCATCATGCGTTCGATTTTCGGGGTGGAGGTGCGTTTGTGGTCGCGGAGATTTTGGTAGTGCTTGTAGAGCAGGCCACCGAATTGCTTGTCGAAATTCTGGCTTGCGTGGTCTTCTGCGCTGTCGATCAGTAGAGTCTTGCCTTCGACGAGAATGTCGCGGTCTTCGATGTTGGCTTTCAGCAAACCTAGCTGGTCGGATGAAAGTATTGATTTATAGTCGCTTACCTTTCCAATAGGAGTTGTGAAAATAGAAAACGATGGGTCGTAATCGGTAACGATTTTGATCACATCTTCCATTCCATAGCGGCAGCGGGCTATGATGCCGAGGGTATCTTTCGGTTCGAGCGAATCGCCGAGTACGAAGGTGCCGAGCTTGGGCGTCAAGGCCTCCACCTTGATAACGGGCGTTGATTCGAGGTAAATGACGTTGCCGATGGCGGTGGAATAATTGTCCATCATCCCGCCCGGTTCGCCAAATTCCAGTACTTCGGCCGCATTAGCGATTTCCCCGAGTTCTTTTTTGGAAAAATTGAGCGGATTGTCGCTCAGCTGATCCAAAAACTTCGCCCAGGAAACAATCAGCGCCGAGGAGCTGGATGTTCCCGAATTGATCGGAATATTACCGTGAATGGTTGCTTCGAAACCTTTCGAAAATGTTAATCCCCGTCTTTTAACCACATTGATCGTGCTGCGGAAATAGTCGCGCGGCTTGACGTAAGGGAAAGTTGTGTCGAGAGAAAACGCTTCTTGGGTGCCCAGGTCGGGCAAATGCAATATTATTTTTTGATCATCGCGATAACCGCCGTCAACGCTAATCCTACGCGATATGGCCGCTGCGATCACGGGGAGCCCCAGGTAATCCTGGTGTTCCCCGAAAAAGCAAATGCGGCCGGGAGTTGAAATCCTCATTGTAAACTACCAGCTTTTCTTTTTGTGGCCTATGTAGCCGAAATACAGCATATAAATGTAAAGTGGAACCAAAATCCAGTAGGCTTTTTGCGTACTGCCGATTGAGTCGGCGATGCTTCCGTACACCAAAGGTAATACCGCGCCGCCGGAAATACCCATTACGAGCAATGCAGAAGCGATTTTTGTGAATTTCCCCAGCCCGCTCAACGCCAATGGCCACAATGCAGGCCAGATTACCGCGTTGGCAAAACCAAGGATCGCGATGCAAAGTACGGAAGTGAAGCCGGTAGAGTTGATCGCGATTACCGTTACTACTAGACCAAGGATCGCTGAGAATTTTAAATATGCCTGTTGAGATACATACTTGGGTATCAGTACGATACCGAGCAAATAGCCGGCCATCATGCCATACAATGTAAAAGTTCCGAACAAACGGGCCTCTTCCTCGGGAAAACCAAGCGAAACACCATAGCTGATGATCGTGTCACCCGCGATTACCTCTGCACCTACGTAGCAGAACAATGCAAGTACGCCCAACACAAGGTTAGGGAATTGCAAAACGCTGGTTTTCTGTGCGGTAGCTTGTTGAGCGGCGGCTGGCGCATCATCCTCCTCTTCACTTACTTCCACGAGTCCTTTCGACATTCTGATAATGAGTGCCAATGCGATAAGTACTGCAGTCAATACCAGATACGGCATCGCAACTTTGTCGAGCTCAGATTTGGGATCGCCCGTCGATGCGCCTGCGAGGAGCAGTTTACCAAAAATAATCTGGCTGAAAATACCGGCCGATTTGTTGGCAATACCCATAATACTGATCCGTTGCGCAGCACTTTCGCGTGGGCCGAGGATCGTTGCGTATGGGTTAGAGGCAGTTTGCAGTACAGTAAGGCCGATACCGATGGTGAAAAGACCTACCAGGAATAGTGGATAGGAGGCCATTTCCGCAGCTGGGATGAATATTAACGTACCCACGGCCATTACGCCAAGTGCCAGCGACATACCGTTTTTGAAACCAGTCTTTTTCAACACCATCGAGCACGGGATCGCCATGACGGTGTAGGAGATAAAAAACGCAAACGTTACCAGGTAGGAACTGGTGTTGTCGAGGGAGAACGCTTTTTTGAAGAAGGTGATCAGTGTTCCGTTAACCCATGTGACGAAACCCATCACAAAGAATAGAATGCCGATAATGAAGAGGGGACCCAGGTAACTGTTCTTTTTGCTCATTTAATTCGTATTGGATAAGGTTGTTCAGGTTAATTATCTATTTGGTTTGTTATAATACTCAATATTCATCATTCAGGCCAAATATCCGCTTGTTTGTTCGCCATTTTCCCCGTGTGAAGTCCGGGATCTCAACGGGCGAGCTGCCGCGGGCGATCGAAAGTTCGGACAATGGGCTGATGGCGCTCCACACGGCCGCGTCATAAACGTCGATCGGCGGAGCGGTTTTACGCTTGATGGCTTCCACAAATCCGCGTAGTACGAAGTAATCGATCCCTCCGTGGCCTGCATTCTCAGCTTCTTTGGCATATTTCGCCCAAAGCGGGTGATCATTTTTGTCCAGATATGGCTTGTCAGGTTCGCCGATATGCTCTTTGGGTGATACGCCTTCCAGGTAAATCGTATGGCCGTCGTTCATCCAGATGCCCTCCGTTCCCTGCGCGCGGAACGCGAGCGAGTAGGGACGCGGCGAGTTGGTGTCGTGAATGAGCACGATATTTTCGCCATTGTAGCATTGGATCATCGTGGTAACGATATCGCCCAGTTTGAAATTCACTTTCGCATTGGGATGATCTTTGCCGCCATGATCTACCACATACTTATGCAAGCCACGCGATTTGGTAGCCATTGAAGTGAGGTGCGTAAAGCAATTCCCCCGGTTGATATCGAGCCAATGCGCTACCGGGCCGAGACCGTGGGTAGGATAGAGGTCGCCATTGCGATCGACGGAATGCTGGGTGCGCCATTTGGCTTCCGAAAAGCCTTTCGCACCAAATTCCACGCCGTGGCCTTCATTGCTTTTGCCGGTATTGAACTTGATACCCCGCAAATCGTGCTGGTAACCACAATGCGCGTAGGTCATTTCGCCGAACATACCGGCCCGGATCATTTTCAGGATAGCCATTACATCACGCCGGTAGCACACATTTTCAAGGATCATGCAATGCGAGCCGGTCTTTTCGAAAGTATTGACCAAATCCCACGATTCCTGCAATGTAACCGTCGCCGAAACCTCCACAGCGGTATATTTCCCCGCATTCATCGACGCCAGGGCCATCGGTACATGCCATTGCCAGGGGGTAGCGATGAGTACGCCGTCCAGATCGTCGCGCTTGACAAGGTTCATAAAATCCTCCTCGCCTTTGGAGTACACCGCCGGCGCTTTGCGACCTGCCTTTTTGATTTTGTCGAGGGTGATATTGACGGCCTCAGGATCGATGTCGCAAATTGCGTTGATCTCCACATCCGGGCGGAACAGCGCTTGCTCCACATGGTTGCGACCGCGCAGTCCGACGCCGATAAATCCCAAACGTACATTTCCTGCCGGTTTTTCTCTTTTCAAGTGAAGCGATGGCATTATCCCCGCGACGGGCGCGGCCAGCGCTGTTTTTTGCAGAAAATCACGTCTATCCATATCAAAATCTGTTGAATGTTACCGGCACAGTTGGTAAAAGATTATTTGGTCTTACCCGATCCCGGGCTGCAATTTACACGCAAATGC
>DATMSL010000664.1:0-4902 GCA_035565435.1 Dyadobacter sp.
AGTACATTCACCGGCTTCTAAGCAAAACCGCCGTTTCAGAAGAAGTCCTGATTGTTACCAGCTACGACTACTTTCTTCAAAAAAAAGATCTGGCGTTACTTCTCAAAAGATACAGGGAGATTATCCTGATACCGCACTCAGATAACGACGATTATCTTCTCAATCACACGGTAAGGCCACTGCTCGACAGATTTGAAAAAATACACCTGGTTACCAATCCGCAGTATGACCGACGAAACAGGGTGATCTACGAACTGGTTGTCCGAAAAAACAAATCGATCCGAATCACCACCGTTTACGATTTCTGCGAGAGAGACCTCAAAAAAGTGTACATCCCGGACGACGTCACCGAAATCAATCCAAATCTTCTGACAGTCCCCACGTTCGGCAGAAGGGTTCGATACCCCAAGAAGATCATCGACATCACGATCTCAATCATACTGTTTCTTCTTACATTCCCGATCTGGATTCTCAGCTATTTCCGAATCAAACTGGAGTCCCCAGGCCCGGTATTCTATTTCCAGGAACGTGTAGGAATGAATAACAGACCGTTCAATTGCATCAAATTCAGGTCGATGGGGCTGGATGCGGAACAAAACGGAGCGTCATTCTCGAAAAAGAACGATTCCAGGATATTCTCGTACGGCTCATTCATGCGCCTGACACGCATTGACGAATTGCCTCAAATCATTAATATCTTCAGACGTGACCTATCGCTGATCGGTCCGCGTCCGGAACGTCCCGTGTTTACTGAAACATTCGACGAAATCATACCGTATTACAACCTTCGCCACAATATCAAGCCAGGCATCACCGGTTACGCGCAGGTAATGTATTCGTACGGAGCGGGTGTATACGACGCACGCCACAAGCTCATGTATGATCTTTATTATATCAAAAACTGGAACTTGTTCCTGGAATTGAAAATCATACTCCTGACGGCCGTCGTTATTTTCGGCAAGAAGGGCAGGTAATCCCTCTGACACCTCGTAAATTCTTAATAGTCCTGGAATGAGGAAATTCTTTTATGTGCTGCTATTCTGGGCAGCACTTTGTGCTGAAAGCTACTCACAGGATTCTACTTTTTTTTATTCTGCCGGGCTTAGAGCTGCCGGCTCGACTGCTGGTGTGCCGTTTTGGCTATATGCCAATCAGAATGCATCCACGCCTGAAAAAGGCTCTTTTGTGCAAGGTGCCGCCAGTTTTCACCGGGTCTACAATCGGAACAACCCCCGCTTCTTTCAATGGTCGGGAGGAGCTGAGCTCGTAGGTTTCGCCGGTAAGAGGTCCGACGCTTTCTTTACCGATTTGTTCATAGCTGGTAAAGCAGGGCCAGTGGAACTGAGCATTGGGCAAAGAAAGGAATTTATGGGACTAGGCGATAGTTTGCTCACCATGGGGCCTATTGCCATGTCACCCAACTACCGCCCCTATCCTAAGATCCAGCTTTCGACACCGAACTTCGTAAGTCTGATTCCTGGCAACGACATTTTTTCTTTCAAGTTTTCCTATGGAGATGGCCTTCTCGGCTCGGCTGGCGTGCATTATGGTAACGTCACCAGCGTTCCCGACATCTATCTTCATCAGAAATCCCTTTACCTCAAACTGGGTAAACGTACCCATCGACTCAATCTGTTTGGAGGATTTAACCATCAGGCCATGTGGGGTGGCGAAGATAAGATCTTTACCGGTGGCCTCAAAAAGGCCGAAGCGTATGAATATGTCATCTTTGGGAAACCATGGAGTCATAGCCGTGTAGGGAACCATTTCGGAACGATCGACGTCGCCGCCGAGTGGAAGGGAAAACGATGGAATATTTTTCTGTATCGCCAAACGATCTACGAGGACGGCTCACTCAGCAACCTGTCCACGGTATCCGACGGTTTGAGCGGATTACGGTTTAAAAGAAGGCAAAAAAGCGAAAATTCCCCCGCATTCCGTTTCAATACCCTGCTGTTTGAATTCCTCTACACCAAAAACCAGGGGGGCGCGATATTCGACTACCTGAATGGTATTTACGGGAAAGACAATTACTTCAATCATTACGTTTACAACCAGGGATGGTCATACAGGGGAAGAAGTCTTGGCACTCCCATGATCGCTCCTCAGACAACCACACGAGATGACCTGCTTACCACCGGAAACCTTTTCACTGCGAACAACCTGATCGTTGCCTACCATTTGGGCGCCGAGGCTTCATGGAAGAAATTTAATTTTTTACTGAAAGGCAGTTTTTCCCAAAACTCGGGTACTTATGATGACCCAATCAGACCCGTTGCCAACCAAACCTCCTTATTACTAAGAATTGAAGCGCCGCTTTTAAGCTCTCAAAGAGATATTTTCGGTTTAAGTTTAGCCTCTGATTTTGGCCAATTGTACACGCAAAACACGGCATTAATGATCAGTTGGCGGAAATTCGGCTTTATCTGGTAACTTTAAGCTTTTACGTACACGGCTGAACTATTTCCCTGTTTTACTAAATGTCGTCCCTATTTTCCCTGATACGAGTTTACCTACCCCTTTATCTGTTACTCATCGTTTTCAAATTACCAGCCCAGGACTCGACAGTATACTATAAAGCGTCGGTAATGGCGGCCGGGGCAACGGCCCAAACTCCTTTTTGGCAGCACGCCAACCAAAATGGTATTATTCCGCTAAACGGCAATTTTGGCATTGTCGATGCGGGGATATATAAGGTTTATAATCCACATAACCCGCGACTGATCCAATGGAGCGCAGGCATTCAGGGAATCGCCAGTTATGGGAAATCGGCAAATGGTTTCCTGTCTGATTTATATGCCGCTGTGAGGATCGGTAAAGTTGAAATCCTCGCCGGGCAAAAAAGGATGACCGCCGGACTTGTCGATACGACCCTTTCTTCCGGCTCACTCGCAATGGCCGGTAATGCTAGGCCCTACCCCAGGGTGCAGGTTGCCATTCAGGAATACCTGCCGCTTTACTTCACCAACAACTTCGTCGCGCTGAAATTTACTTACTCGGATGGATACCTGGGTGCCGGCGGCATTAATTATGGCAGCGTTCCCCGCATTTCTGATACTTACCTGCATCAAAAACAGCTCTATTTCCGGCTCGGCAAAAAATCCCACCGTTATCGTGTCTACCTGGGAGCCAATCATCAGGCTATTTGGGGCGGCGAGAAAGAAATAATGCCGCTATACCGACTCGATATGCTCAAAGCTTATTGGTATACGATCTCCGGTAAAACCCTGGATTATAGAAAAGTAGGTAACCATTTCGGGACGTTCGACATCGGTGGCGAATGGCATGGAAAGGACTGGAATTTCTTCCTGTATCGCCAGAATATCTACGAAACCGGATCACTCTTCAGGGTTACGAATTTTGAAGACGGGCTGAACGGGCTGAGCGTGAAACGTACCAAACCACTTCCCAAAGGTTCTTCCTATTTCGCGTTTCACTCATTTCTGCTCGAAGTGATCGGAACGCGCAATCAGATCAACCGTTATCCGATATCTGAACTAACATTATTCGAAAGGGCGAACTATTTCAACAGTTACGTATATCAGCGGGGCTGGTCGTATTATGGGTCCGGCATCGGTTCGCCACTAGCCCCGGCATCGGCCACTACCGATGGTGATTTACCTCGCAATAATTCGGAATTCACGAATAATAATCGTTTCTGGGCGTTTCATACTGGGGTGACCGCCACCTGGCTGCATTTGAAATTGTCGTTCCGTGGCACTTATTCGCGTAACTCAGGTTCCTTTCTCACACCATTTGAGGGAGTCAAGCAGCAAGTATCCTTATGGCTGGGTGTTGAGAAAAACTTAAATATCTTCAAAGGATGCAGCGTTTATTCCGCATTATCGTCGGATATTGGCAAGCTATATCCTAACACTTATGGGCTAGCCATCGGCTTGCGAAAAAGCGGCTTTTTGGACTAATCCGTTTAGCAACAAGCGACGTATCTGTTCAATATGATAATAGAAAAGTTATACTTATTTTTGTTGGCTATTATACACATTATGGACAATGCGTGAGGGCACACCTATGAGATTTCTTTTATTCATACTACTAATAGTGCCCATCCTTGGCTTTTCCCAATCTGAGATCAAGGAACCTGTTATCTACACCGACTCGACCACCAATTACGTGGAATTCGTGGGAATGGGCAGTACCAACGGGTACACGCCGTTCTGGATCCAATCCAACCAATATGGGATCGTACCCACAACAGGCCCCAACCTCAGTGCCCGGGCAGGATTGGAACATTACTGGACCATATCAGAAAATAAAACACGCAATGAATGGCGCGTCGGCGTTGGTGTGGAAGCTGTCGGCAATTTTGTACAAACCAACAAATTCATACTTCCCCAGGCACATGTGACATTGCGATACAAAAACTGGGAGCTTTATGTGGGTCGCAAGAAACAGGCTCTTGGCCTGGCAGACTCCACGATAGGCTCCGGCTCCTACGCATGGTCGGGTAATGCATTACCGATCCCTAAAATCTATATTGGAACCACCCGCTTTGTGCCGGTGCCATTTACGAAAGGTTGGCTTTCTTTTCAGGGATTTTATTCGGACGGGCTTTTCGAGAAAGATAGGCCTATCATGGCTGATCTGAAATTCCATCAGAAAGCATTGTACCTTCGGATTGGAAAACCTCATTCATTGCTCAAACTATACGGCGGCTTCAATCACCAGGTCCAATGGGGCGGCAGAACAAAAGACGACCTGGGCCTTACCGGGGAGAATGGCCAAATGCCTACGGGCTTTAAAAACTACATTCATGCGGTGACGGGATCCGTCGGCGGCAGCGGCGAAGACATTACCTTTTTCGACAGTACCAGCCGCATCGGAAACCACCTGGGTTCAATCGACGTAGCGATGGAAATAGAGACTTACGAAACCAGCATTTTG
>DATMSL010000665.1:0-2512 GCA_035565435.1 Dyadobacter sp.
TGAACAGCAACAACAGTGTTCTTTCCGCCCAGCGAAAACAGGAGAAGGCCTCACTGGAAACGATGAAAAAAATCTACGACGTAACGCCTTAGCCGTCAAGCTTATGAACAACCCATTCAAGGTCATGCCGCTCATAGCGGCAATCGGGACACTATTGCCCACTTTTAGCTACTCGCAGGGCTACCAGTCGCAAATCCGCGGGCTCAACGGGGTGCTTGACGAGCTTTACGCGGAGATGCTGCCACTTTGCGCGCAGCTGATCTCAGTGGGCCGGGGCATTGCGGCCTTTGCGGCAATCTTTTACATCGGCCACCGCGTCTGGCGGCACATCGCAGCCGCCGAGCCCGTCGATTTCTACCCGCTGTTAAGACCGTTTGCGATCGGCTTTGCGATCCTTGTATTCCCATCGGTGATCGCGCTGATCAACGGGGTGCTCTCCCCTGCCGTGCGGGGAACATCGGCGATGGTCACCGGTTCAGACAAAGCGATCGCGCTTCTTTTAAAAAAGAAGGAGGATGCTGTCAAGAGCTCCCAGTTTTGGGAGATGTACGTGGGCGATGACAGCCAGGGAAACCGCGAGAAATGGCTCAAATACATGTACGGGGATAGCTACTCGGAGGGATTCACAGACGGGATCGCCAACGATATCAAGTTCTACATGGCCAAACAGTCCTACAACTTCCGCAATTCGATCAAAGCAGCGCTGAGCGAAATTCTCAGGGTGATCTTTGAGGCAGCAGCCTTGTGCATCAACACAATCAGGACCTTTTATTTGATCGTGTTGGCTATTATTGGTCCGCTTGCTTTCGGGATTGCAGTCTTTGATGGTTTTCAGTTCACGCTCACCAGTTGGATCGCCCGTTACATCAACGTCTTTCTCTGGCTGCCGGTGGCCAACATTTTCGGGGCGATCATCGGAAAAATTCAGGAAAAGATGATCGCGATGGACATCCGTCAGATAGAAGGCTCGGGCGACACATTTTTCAACGCGCACGATATGGCCTATTTGATATTTCTGATTATTGGCATCGTAGGCTATTTCTCGGTTCCCTCGGTGGCCGGTTACATTATTCACGCCGGAACGCCCGGCGCGCTGCTGGCTAAAACCACCCGGGTCTTTGAGGGGGCAACCACCGCTGCCGGCCGGATAGCTATTCCGACCGCTCCCCTTCTGAGCCCGCCTTCCAACAAAAGCTAAAAGATATGTTTACCAAGACACAGGATATCGATCGCGCCTTCCGGCACATCCGGCTTTTTTGCCTGGCAGTGGTCATCTTTGCTACGCTTCTTGCAGGGTTCTCAATTTACCTCTGCTTTGACTCAACTGAAAAATCCGCCCAAAAAGTTTACATTCTGGCCAGTGGGAAAGTGCTTGAAGCTTACGCCTCAGAGCGTGGCGAAAATATACCGGTTGAAGCCAGAGACCACGTCAAAACCTTCCACAAGCTGTTTTTCACACTGGCACCCGACGAGAAGGTGATCACTGCCAACGTTTCGCGGGCGCTTTACCTGGCCGACGCCAGCGCAAAAAAACAATACGAAGACCTTCGCGAGTCGGGGTTTTACGCCGGAATAATCTCAGGGAACATCTCACAGGAAATCCAGGTCGACTCTGTCAAAATCGATGCGTCGGCCCAACCCTACACTTTCCAATGCCGGGCCGTCCAGCGGATTATCCGCCCGACCAGCATCGTCAGCCGCAGCCTTCTCACGCAAGGACAGCTCCGGCCCATCCAGCGCAGCGACAACAACCCGCACGGGTTTCTGATCGAGCGGTGGGTGATAGTTCACAACAAAGACATTCAAATTCAAACCAGATAAACGCTATGTTCTACCCTTTCAAACCCGCGCGTGGCAGCCGGCCGCAGGCCAGACAGCTAAGCAAGCTGCATGCAAAAATTGCCAAAGCTCAGCGCTTGTGGGCAGACCGCCTCAATGAACGCGCGCGAAAGCTCAGCCCCGGAAGGCTCAAAGTACTGCTGATAGTTACCGGCTTTGCAGCTACCGCTGCTGCGGCAGGCCTTATCTACCGCGGAATCATCCCGCAAGAACTGACCATCCACCGCTTTGAGCTGCCGACGCCTGTCCTGCCGGGCCTGATCCATGTGCCTGAAAGTCCCGGCAAGCAGCAGGCTCTGGACTTCTATCTGGACAGCCTTGAAAAGGCTTTTATTTTCGACAGCATTCAAAACAGCAAACCACCAATCAGTCATGACTCAACCACCCTACACTGAGCAGTTTTTAAGGCAACGCAGGTTCTATCTGGCCCTGCCGCTTCTTGCCCTTCCGTTTCTGACATTGCTGTACTGGAAGCTGGTCGTTAAAAAACTTGATAAAGATCCCTCTGAGCAAAGACCCGGCACTGGCCTGCAACTGAATCTGCCTGCGGCCGGGCTGAAAGACCGGCAAAACATGGACAAGCTGGCCTACTACCGAAAAGCCGATCAGGATTCTGCCAGCCGGGCCCAGCAGATTAAAAAGGATCCCTACCGGCAGGGAGAGCTCACAGCCG
>DATMSL010000666.1:0-12803 GCA_035565435.1 Dyadobacter sp.
AAACCGCCGGGGCCGGATGTGCAAGTTTTGATGCGCGCGGCAGTAATGTGACCACGCCAGTAAATAATGTTGGCGTATTTTCGCCTACCAAGTTGATTGCCAACACCGTCGACTACGCTCCCTCCGGGGCTTACAATGGTACAACCGGGGAGTATACCATCCCAGAGAGCGGATTCTACATGTTTCACGGGTCGGCGGGCACCTATAATATTGCTGCCGGGACTACTGGTACCAGAAATACGACTCTGCAACTGGTTTCAACCGCAAAAGGGCTGTTAAGTTATAGTGTTTCGCCCGAATTGAATTATGGAGTCGGGGCCTGGCAGGAAGTGACATCTGCCAATTATCTTACCGCAGGTGACAAGGTCACTTTTCAAATAGATTCTGGTCATGTTAACGGGGTCAAGCCTGATTCGGTAGACACAGTTTCCATTTTCTTCTCTGGCACTCGTATCGACTGCAACAAAAACTAGCATGGATTCAATGGAGATATTCAATCTCCATCATAACACAACGGGCAATTAGGGCAGCTAATGCCATTAAACAGACCTCTCAATGACACAAAACCATACCATTTCATCCCGGAAAGGATGGATCAGCACGGCCGTTTCGACAGCCTTGCTTCTGCTTGGGCCGCTAGCTCAGGCCCAGGAAGGCAGTCAGGGAAATACGACGATTTTCGGCGGTGCCCAGATGACTTTTTTCAGTAATCATAATTTCATAACCGGCGGCGGAGGCGCGCAGCCGGGCGTAATCCTCACAGAACGCGCATCGGGCAACTTCGGCGTGCTCAACTTTGCCGGTGACAACCTCACCTCCACAGGCGCTTCGGATGCGGGCTACGTGGATGGGTATGTGCGCAAATACGGTGCGGGCAGCTTTGTGTTTCCGGTTGGCGACAATGGCTTTCTGGGCCAGTTTGCAGCTTCGGCCGACGGCGTGATGGGCGCTTACTTTCACACCGACGCGAACACAGCCGTTACAAGTAACCTTTTCACCGGATCCAATTATGCGGCCCTCCCCAATGGAGGCCCATTTGCGACCAGCAGCATGGGCACGAATGTCAATGTTGTGAGTACCGTCGAATACTGGGACATAGACGGACCGAATGCAACACCCCTCACATTGACCTGGGATGCCGGAAGCGCGATCGGCTCGTTGACGGGCAGCGACCTCACCAAGCTGACCATCGTCGGCTGGAACGGGACGGAATGGGTAGCAATACCATCCAAAGTAGATACTACATCGGTATTAGGCGGCACCAGTGACCTCACCGCCGGCTCGATCACCTCGATCTCACCACTCGCACCCGACACCTACATGGCATACACATTTGCCTCACTCGTGCTGCCGCTACCAGTCACGCTGACCCGGTTTACAGCAGCTGCGGAAAGCAGAACGGTGTTGCTAAGCTGGTCTACGACCGAGGAAACCAATAGCGACCGCTTCGAGATCGAACGCAGTCAGAATGGGAAGCAATGGAACCGGATCGCTTCGGTGGCTTCGCAGGGTGACAGCAGAGTACTCGTGAATTATTCCCATGTCGATGCCACCCCGCTGGCAGGTCAGAATTTTTACAGGCTGAAAATGGTCGATCGCGACGGGACATTCGCGTATAGCCAAATCCGTAACGTCTCATTTCAAGGTGAGGGAGGCGTAGTGCCGTATCCGAATCCCGTGGTGGACAAAATCCTGATCCGGCAACACGAGCTGGTCAGACAGGTGGATATCGTAAACACAGGCGGTGTGAAGGTGATCAGCAACCAACCACCGTCTGCGGCAGGGATTGATGTATCAAAGCTTCCCCAAGGCATTTACATTGTTAGCATGACCCTGTTTGACGGCACTATCAGCACACACAAAATAGCCGTTACCAGGTAATAACGGGGATGAAGGTCCGGACGGCGCAATCGCTGCCCGGACTTTTCATGCATTCCCGACCCTGATTGCGCAAGCATTATTCAGATGTACAGCCCTACCTAACCATGACAATACTAGTTGTTACCGACAATCGTCTGTTTTCCTTAGCAATAAACGCAATCATTAAAAATCAATACCCCGAAGGCACCATTGTAGAAACTGACCGCCTGCAGAACGCCAACGGGCTGTCGCAAGTGTCAAAAATCGATGCGATGATCCTGGATATAGGTGCGGCCGACGCAAAAAATACCGACCTGATAGATGGCTTCAAAAAGGAAAATCCACAAGCGGCTGTCTTAGTCAACCTCGGCGACCAGACGCAGTTTATGTACAAATTTATCCGGGCTGGTGCCACGGCATTGTTTTCCAACAAGTCGTCGCCCGAAGAAATTAACGAGGGCCTTAAGCACGCTGAACATCACACCAGATACATCAGCTCCGATATTCAGCAACAACTGCTATTTCATATTGTGGCCAAGCCCATTAACCGCACGTTGACCAAACGGGAGGAAATGATGGCCGATTTGCTGGTTGCCAACAAGTCACACCAGGAGGTAGCCGCGATTACCGGAACCAGTTCCAAAAGTGTAGGATACTACAAACGGCGGATTTTCCAAAAGTTGGAAGTAGGCAATCTACTCGACCTCGCCGTCAAGCTCAACAAAGTCCTGATCAACAAGGACGGAGACAAATAACTAGCGCGCTGGCAAGACATTCCTCAACGTTGACCCAGACAACGCCAGGCATAACCACTATGCACACACAACCGCATTATCCACCAAAACCTGCTGCCTATGTCACAAAGAAACATCTGAGAATTGCACCCAAATCTTGATTATCCATTTAACTATCAGTTATGCAAAAACGATTTCTACTGTTTCTGGCCCTTTGGGGCTGGACAACCTATGCGGCGCCGGCCCAGAAGGTCCCCGCATTGCCTCCACCGAGTCAACGACCTGCCGAGCAGGTGACCCACGACAAGGCTTCACAATGGCTCAAAAGCGCAGCCGGTGCGGGATTCGTCGAAAACAAGGGACAGCTGCTCAACCAGGCAGGAAAACCTAACAAGGCCGTCAAATACCTGTTGAACTTGCCCCATATGAAGGTGCAGCTGCGTCAAACAGGTTTCAGCTACGATACCTACGCGAAAAACAAGTTTCACCGTGTCGACATCGAACTGCTTGGGGCGAACCCGGCGGCGACGATCACCACCGGTCCCGCGACATCCGAGCCTGTCAATGTGATCGGCTCAAATGGGGATTTTTATGATATCCGCAGCTTCCAGACCGTTACCTACCGCGACGTTTATCCGGGCATTGACCTGGAATTTGTTGCCCGCAAGGGAATGGAAAAGCCGGTAGAATACAACTTCATTGTCCATCCCGGAGCCGACGCTTCCCTGATTAACCTTAAATATAAAGGTGCTAACCGGACTGTTCTTCAAAACGGCCGGGTTGTGATGGAACTGAACCATGGGAAACTAAGCGAAAAAATTCCCGCCAGCTGGCTTACACAAACGGGTAGAAAATTGAATGTACGCTACCAGTTCCTGAAAGATGACGTGTATGCCTTCCAGGTACCAGCGTATGACAAGCGTGAAACACTCATTATCGACCCTACCCCGCAACTGGAATGGGCGACCTATTACGGCGGAACAGCTGTAGACCAGATCGCGGCTGTCGTAACCGATAGCAACGGGAACATTTATGTAACTGGGAATACGGCCAGTGCTGCCGGCATTGCCACCGCAGACGCCTACGACGGAAGTTACGGCGGAGGCTTAACCGGGTCTGTCCCTAATGAGGACACCTTTCTGGCCAAATTCAACAGCGCAGGCCAACGTATCTGGGCTACCTATTATGGGGGAACGGGAAAGGATTTTGCTACAGCTGTCACTATCCGGGGCAATAGTCTATATATCGGCGGTACAACTACCAGCACCGGTATGGCAACCGCGGGCGCGCATCAGACTGCTCAGACCGCTGCGAACCAGAATACCGGCTTTCTGGCCCGGTTCGACGCGGCCACCGGCCAGCGCACCTGGGGAAGCTATTTCGGAGGGAGTATGCCATTTATGCCATCCAGAATCACCGTCGACGACCAGAACAATTTCTATGCGTATGGAAGCATTATTACCAACACTCAAACCCCAACCGGCATAGATGTCACCACGCCGGGAACATTCCGGCCCAGCCTGCCAGGTACCATTGTCATTAACCAGATCCAATCGGCGCTGGTCAAATTCAACGATGCAGGGGTAAGGCAATGGGGTACTTTCATTGATTTCAGCCAGGTTTTTGCGGGTCCTCCGCTAACCTCCACGATTTCCTATCTCGGCGCAATGGATCTCGATGCCGACGGCCAGGTATACGTTTCGGGAGCAACGACAAATACAGACCTCGCCGCCAATGCCTCGCAAGGGCAAACTATGGCTGGACAAGGGGATGCTTTCCTGCTTAAAATCGACAAATCCAACGGACAACGAGTCTGGGGACGTTATTTTGGCGGTTTAAGATCAGATTACATTCATGACATTCACGTCGATAAGGCCGGTCAGACGATCTACGCCGTTGGCCAGACCAAGAGCGCTTCGGGGATCAGTACACCTGGCACTTTTATCGAAACCATGCCTGCTGCTCTTGAGTCTTCCGGGCAATTGGTAAGAAGTACTTTTTTTGCCAGTTTTGATTTAAGCGGGACGCAAAAAATGGGCACGTACCTGACCACTGCCATTTCGGGAGCGACAATTGCTGTCGGCATAACGCAGGATAATGCAGGTAACCTGGATATTATAGGGAATTCAAACGATGCCGGTGCTGCCTTGGCAACAGATTGTTCTTACAAACCTAATCCAATTGGAGGCTCGGATGTGTTTGTGAACCGGTTTACACCGCAGGGACAACGCGTTTGGGGTACTTATCTGGGGACGACAGCCTCAGAAGCTCCTTATGGGTTAGGAAGTATCGTCGACGCCAGAGGTAAAAGCATTGCAACGGACCCACAGGGCAATATCGTGGTTGTTTATATCACTCCCGGTGCCAACGCTGCTACACCGGGCGCCTTTCAGGAGACCAACGGCGGCGGGACTCATGACGGCGTCATTGCCAAATTCAACGACGGCTCGCTGCCGGATGATTTCGCGGTCTCGGCCACCACCCTGGCTCCCATGACCCAGACTGCCTGTGTCCTGGGCATTCCGGCCGTAATCGAAGGTAATGCGGTGGGCGTAACCTCGCCTGCAACCTACACAGGAAAAGTTTTTTATCAATGGCAGAAAGCGGACAGTCCGACCGGCCCGTGGCAGGATATGCCCGGGGAGGTTTTTAAAGATCTGCAACCGCTGGCCTCCCAGACGACGCTTTATTACCGGCGCCTGGTAAAGGTCAATGCCGAACTTTGTTCGCAGGCTACCGTGGATAGCTCGCAAGTAGCCTCCGTGGTGATCAGCAGCAACGTTTCCCCCATTGCCAATGCCGACGGCCCTCAATGGTACGTTTGCGGCCCGGGCGCCAACACGGTCACCTTGAATGGTACTGCTACCGGAGGTTCAGGCTCGTACAGCTCTTACCAATGGTTCATCGGTTCCACCAGCACCGGCACGCCGGTAGCTTCGACTGCCTCGTTTACCACACCGGCCATCACCCAGGCGACGACCTATACGTTACAGGTGACTGACGCGGCAGGCTGCGTGGACATCGATCAGGTAACTGTGGCCCCGGCCGTAGCGAACGCCGGCGCGGCCAAGTCGATATGCCAGGGAAGCGGTGGCGTGCAGATCGGCTCAGCACCAGTGGCCAGCCCCTCGGTAAGTTATGCATGGACGAGCATTTCCGGCGATCCGGTCAGCAGCCTGAGCTGCACCAGCTGTGCGCAGCCCATTGCCAATCCTGCTTCGGCAACTACTTACCGTCTGACGGTGACGGTTACCCAAAAGAGCGGTGCTACATGCAGCAGCACCAGCGACGTGACGGTAACCCCGGTGACAGCCCCCAATAATACATTGGCATTTGCGGGCGCGGATCAGACGATTTGTAAAAACACCTCCACCACCCTGGGCGGTACCGCCGATAACACTTTTGCATATACCTGGACGTCCGGACAATACTTGTCTTCTTCACAGGTAGCCAATCCTGTTTTTAATGCAGGTACCGCGGCCGTCACAGGCGGAGCAATCAATTATACGGTTACCGCTACCAGAAATGGCTGCGCGTTCACGGACCAGGTACAGGTTTCGGTCCTCAATAACCGCATCACCGACCAGGACGAAACCATTTGCGGTCCTGCCTGGGTTTCCCACCTGGACGAGAACAATGTTGCGGGTGCTACTTATACATGGAGCATCGTAAGCGGCGACGGCGCCATTCTCCAAACCCGTAACGGCGGTAAAGATGCCTACCTGAAAAGCAATAGCGGTGTTACGCGCTTCCGTCGGACGGTAACATTGAACGGTGTTACCTGTACCGCCGATGTGCTGATCCAGCCTTGCACCGGCCCGGGAGCGACTTGCGACTTCGAAATCCTGACTTTGTCCGAGCAGGGATGTCCCAAAGTATTTGGCAGTACGGCATTGCGCCTGGGCAGTTCGCTAGGCAATCCCGCCGACTACAACTTCTCATGGAGCCCTGCCAACCTGGTGGATAATGCAAGCGCGCAGACGGTTAATATCACTTCGACTGCACAAGCTACGATCACGCTCACGGTGACCAACAAATACGATGCTTCGATCGTATGTCAGAAGTCCATCGTGATCAATCCTCCTGGCTGGGCATTGCCTGTGTTTCCGACACAGGATAAATATACCTGTCCGAATGTGCCGGTGCAGATTGGCAATACGCCGGTAGCCGGTTTCACATACGCATGGACACCGGCATTGGGCCTGAGCGATCCAGCCATCGCCAACCCGACAGCGACTGTTGCCAACAGTCAGACCTTCGCGGTCGTTGTAACCGAAACAGCTTCTGGTTGTAAGACCAATGCCGAGGTCGTCGTGAATTCGTCTGCTCCTGTTGCCAATGCGGGCAAGGACCGCGCAGTGTGTAACGGCGCGACGGTAACACTCGGTACCGCTGCCCCTGCCGGCACTAACTGGACCTATTCATGGGAGCCAGCCAACACCGCCTGGACCAACGGTACGGGACCGACGGACGCTCAGCCCCAGGTACAGTTTGCGTTCGCTGCGCCTCAAAGCTATATCCTTACCGTAACCGATCCGCTTTCAGGCTGTGTGGCCAAGGATACCGTTGTACTGAGCAATACCGTAGCAACCGGCGAATATGCGGGTGCTGCCGTTACCACTTGTCAGGGAGCTGCCGTGCAATTGGGACGTGATGCGGAGCCATTTGCCCAATACGAATGGTTTATGGCCGACGGGGTAACCCCTGCCAGTGGGCTGAGCTGCACTACCTGCGCCACGCCGACCGTCATCAACCCGACCGCCACCGCCACTTACACCGTGAAGGTGAGCTATCCGGGATGTAACACCCCACTGAGCGATCAAGTGACTGTTACGGTAAACCCGGTCAATGGTCTTGAACTGATCGACCAAACCGTTTGTCCTGCCGGCCCGATCGCCATCGGCTACGGTGCAGCAGGCAACCCCGCCGCCCCCGCGGGCGCTACGTATGTATGGGCTCCCGCAACCGGGCTGAGCGCGACCAACGTCGCCAACCCGACCGCCACCGTCACCAGCGAGATGACCTACACTGTCACAGTGACCCTGCCCAGCGGATGCGTTTTCACCGACCAGGTGAAAGTCAGCCCGTCGGCCAATGCAGGTTCTGATGCCGTGCTTTGCCCTGGCGAGTCGACAGTAATCGGAACACCTGCTGTGGCAGGCGCTACCTACTCGTGGACAGGTGCCGGCATCGTCGGCGCGGCCAATATCGCCCAGCCGACTGTTAAGCCTACCACAACAACGACCTATACTGTTAGCGTGACCTTAAATGGCTGTACCACCACCGATCAGGTAGTGGTGAGTGTCAACACGCCTGCCGACTTTGCCATTACGGGTAATACCGCGATTTGTGAAGGTGGCCTGGCTACGCTCTCGTTGGCTGGCACTGCTGCTGCCAACACCACATGGCAATGGAGCCCTCTGACCGGTGTATCTAGTCCAAATGGTACCTCTACCACAGTAGCTGCTACTTCTACCCAGACTTACCGTTTGACACAGACCAACCTGACAACGGGTTGCAGCAACTACAAAGAAGTAGTCGTAGTAGTTAATTCAAACACCATTGCGGCAACAACCGGCGATCTGGCACTTTGCGAAGGTACTTCGGCGGCGTTGCCTTTGAATGTGACTTCGTCCGGCAGCTACTCTTATGTATGGAGCCCGTCAATTGGCCTTTCCAATGCATTCGTGGCCAACCCGACCGTTACTACCGGCTCGCAAAGAACGTACACTGTAACAGTAACCGACAATGCAAGTCAATGTCAATTGGTAAAACAGGTGAATGTGGCTATCAATGCACCTGAGGCATGTTTTGCTCCGGTAACGCTGACGGGTAATGTATTCCACGATGCCAATGCGCTGAAAGATGTGACTGTCAACAGCACTGCTACCGACCCGTCGATCCCGACCGGCCTGTATGTGACGTTGGTGGACAGCGCCGGCACAGCTGTGAAAACTGTACCTGCCAATGCAGACGGTACTTATGACTTCGGCGTAACCGCTCCCGGCGATTACAGCATCGTATTGCACCAGACTCAGGCCGGTTCTACCACGCCAAGCCTGCCGACAGGTTGGGTGAATACAGGCGAGAACCTGGGTGCAGGTGTGGGTAGTGACGCAGGCGTAAATGGTATCCTGACCGGCGTAACAGTGGCGGGTACGAATGTGACCAATGCGAACTTCGGCATTCAGTTGCCTCCGGTAACTACTGGCGGAACCGAGCCTACCCAACCAAACCCGGGCGGCACGACGACTGTCGATCTGACCTCGCATTTCGGACTGAGCGATACCGATGGAACTGTGACATCAATTACGTTCACTGAATTCCCTGCGGATGCGACCACAATCACCATCAACGGCACAACCTACGTCGCTCCCGGCACCACACCAGGTACTGGACAGCAGGTCTGGCCGGCCAGTAACCTGACAGTCCCTGCAACAGGTCTGTCCGTGCTGGTTGACCCTGTCGATGGCGGCGCGGTGGTAGAAATCCCATTCTTCGTGACCGACAATGGCGGCCTGGAAAGTAATGTGAGTACGGTAACTGCCGACTTCACTACTCCGACCGTACAGCTTTCAGGCAACGTATTCCATGATGCCAATGCACTGACTGACAATACAGTGAATACAACCGGTACGGTAACAACTATCCCGGCTGGATTGTTCGTAACATTGGTTGACAGTACCGGTGCAGCCGTGGCTACCGTACCCGTAAATACAGATGGCTCTTACGATTTCGGCGATGTGGAACCAGGCACTTACAGCGTGGTATTGCACCAGACAGCAACCGGATCGACGACGCCAAGCCTGCCAACCGGTTGGAATAACACGGGTGAGCACCTGGGTGCGAATACTGGAAGTGACGGAACGGTGAATGGTATATTGCCAAACATTGTCGTAACTACTACCGATGTGACCAATGCCAACTTTGGTGTGCAGCAGCCGCCGGTTACAACCGACGAGGTGTTGCCTTCTTCGCCAAACCCTGGTGGCACTACGACCGTGGATATTTCGGGTGATTTCAATTTCACCGATCCCGATGGAACGGTGGAAACCATCACATTCACCCAGTTCCCTGAAAATGTGACGACCGTGACGATCAACGGTACAACCTACGTTGCGCCGGGCACAACCCCGGGAGCAGGCCAGCAGGTATTCCCTGACTCGGGCGTGACCGTGCCGGTAACAGGTTTACAAGTGCTCATCGACCCGATCGACGGTAACACGACCGTAGATGTGCCATTTACGGTGACCGACAATGGTGGTTTGGAAAGCAATGAAAGCTCGGTGACCAAACCGTTCACTACGCCGGTCGTGAGCCTGTCAGGTAACGTATTCCACGATGCCAATGCATTGACCGACAGCACCGTCAATACTACCGGTTCGGTAACGACCATTCCAGCAGGCTTGTATGTGTCGCTGATCGACAGTACGGGTGCCGAAGTGGCTACCGTCCCTGTCAATGCGGACGGTTCCTACGACTTCGGTAATGTAGCGCCTGGCGCTTACAGCGTGGTATTGCATCAAACAGCAGCCGGCTCGACGGTACCAAGCCTGCCAACCGGTTGGAATAACACAGGTGAGCATTTGGGCGCTAATGCCGGAAGCGACGGAACGGTAAATGGTATTTTGCCAAATATCGTGGTAACGACTACCGATGTGACCAATGCCAACTTCGGAGTGCAGCAGCCACCGGTTACGACCGACGAAAACCTGCCTTCTTCGCCAAACCCTGGCGGCACTACGACCGTGGATATTTCGGGTGATTTCAATTTCTCAGACCCAGATGGTACCGTGGAAACCATCACATTTACCCAGTTCCCTGAAAATGTGACGACTGTGACGATCAACGGTACAACCTACGTTGCGCCGGGCACAACCCCGGGAGCAGGCCAGCAGGTATTCCCTGACTCGGGCGTGACCGTGCCGGTAACTGGTTTGCAAGTGCTCGTCGACCCGATCGACGGTAACCCGACCGTAGATGTGCCATTTACGGTGACCGACAATGGTGGTTTGGAAAGCAATGAAAGCTCGGTGACCAAACCGTTCACTACGCCGGTCGTGAGCCTGTCAGGTAACGTCTTCCATGACGCCAATGCATTGACCGACAGCACCGTCAATACCACCGGATCGGTAACGACCATTCCAGCGGGCTTGTATGTGTCGCTGATCGACAGCACAGGGGCCGTAGTGGCGACTGTCCCTGTCAATGCGGATGGTTCCTACGACTTCGGTAATGTGGAGCCTGGCACTTACAGCGTGGTATTGCATCAAACAGCAGCCGGCTCGACGACGCCAAGCCTGCCAACCGGTTGGAATAACACAGGTGAGCATTTGGGCGCTAATGCCGGAAGCGACGGAACGGTAAATGGTATTTTGCCAAATATCGTGGTAACGACTACCGATGTGACCAATGCCAACTTCGGGGTGCAGCAGCCGCCGGTTGCCGATCCGAAGGATTACCTGATCGATCAGCCTGTTACCGACGTAATGATACCGCTCAACGGTTCGCACGTGAGCACTGGTACGGGCACAACATCGCCCGACCAACTCACCGGCGCCGATCCTGAGGATGGTGCATTGAACGGCGACAACCATGACCGGACAATAGTGATCACGACTCTTCCCGACCATGGCGAGCTCTATTACAACGGCGTTCTGGTGACTGCGGGACAAGTAATCCCGAACTACAATCCTGACTCGCTGGCGATCAAACTTACCGGTACCGGCTACACCAGCACTACTTTCGAGTACGCTTATGTGGATGAAGCCGGTGAGCAATCACCGCCTGCTGCTTACACGATCCGCTGGGAGAAACCGCTTCCGGTAACGCTCGTGTCGTTCACCGCGACCGCACGTGAAAATGCCGCCGAGCTTAACTGGGCTACTTCGGAAGAAACCAATTCCGAGCATTTCGAAATCCAGCGCAGCACCGACGGCAAGGCATGGAAAGCGATCGGCAGCGTACAGGCACAAGGTGAGAGCAAAGTGAGAAAAAGCTACTCTTTCACCGATCGCAAACCCGAAATCGGAGAAAACCTGTACCGGTTAAGAATGGTCGACCGCGACAGCGCGTTTGCATTCAGCGCAATCCGGAGCGTACGCTTCGAAAGCAAGCTGGAAAGCAGCATCTATCCCAACCCTGTAAACAATGAGCTCACGCTCAAAGTGACCAGCTGGAAACAGGTGAAAGCCATCCGGATCGATAACCTGGCAGGCTTGCAGGTTTACAGCTCAGGACCGGTCGATTCCGGCAGAGTAGATGTAAGCAAGCTCGATGCGGGTGTGTATATCCTGCGCATCACACACACTGACGGATCTGTTCACACACACAAATTCGTCCATATCAAATAGTGTATTACGCTAACAAGTAGTTAACAGACGCTCCGGTAGCCGTTCCACGGCTTACTGGAACGTCTGTTCCAAAATTCTATCATAGAAGATTTTACATTCAAATCCTCCCTGCAATGAACATATTGATTGTCGATGATCAGACGCTGCTCCGAACAGGAATGCGACTACTGCTACAAACACTTTGCAACGACTATCGTCTTTTCGAGGCACCCAACCTGGAAACAGCACTGTCCCTGCTGAGGAGCGGGAACAATATTGAACTCGTTATCAGTGAAATCAAAATCGATGGGACAATTACACCGAACCTCGTGAATATTTTCAGAGGAGCCAAGCCTGATGTTTCGGTGCTCTTCTATTCGGGACTGGCCGAACGGCTATATGCCTTGCCAGTGATGCGTTCCGGTGCTGACGGGTTTATTATGAAGCACTCCAAACCCGGTGAGCTGGCCCGTGCGATCATGATTGTGGCTTCCGGCGGAAAATATATGAGCTTAGAATTGCAATCGTCCCTGCTACCCAAGATCGACACAGGTTACAAGATGGAAGAGTTGGAATCGGTCGACAGGCTCTCAGGTCGTGAACAGCTAATCATGAGCCAGGTCGCATTAGGTAAAAGCACCAAGGAGATTGCCTGCCTGCTCGATCTCAAATGCAATACCATCAGCACCTATAAAAAACGGATCTGCAGAAAAATGAATGTCACCGACAAGTTCGAACTGTACCAGAAATCGCTTGCCCTCTAAATATCTTTTCAGCCAAGCTCTGGCATCACGATACCATATTCATCCATATCCGTAGCGATGCCAAACTCCTCGGTGGGGTTAAAAACCGCATTACCAAACAGCGGACCGATAGC
>DATMSL010000667.1:0-1989 GCA_035565435.1 Dyadobacter sp.
TGTTGAAAAAAATTGTTCTCATGGGACTGCTCGCCTGCGGCCTCATGTACCGGGGACACGCTGCCAGCCCCGTTCCCGACTCTTCTCTGACGGTCAGGAAAACGACCGACTTCAAAGTAAACGGCGAAGGTACCGCCCCCAACTGGTCGGCCGCGCAATGGTTTAACCTTACAGTTCAAAAAGGCCCCAACCAGCCCACGCCCGGCAAGCAGTTTCCTACCCGCGTCAAAATCCTTTACTCCGACAAAGGCATGTATTTTCTCTTCGACTGCACCGACACGAAGCTCACCTCGACCATCATGGAAGATTTCGGTGCATTGTTCAAAGAGGACGTGGTGGAAGTGTTTCTCTGGCCAGACACCTCGGTGCCCATTTACCTCGAATACGAAGTTTCGCCATTGAATTACGAGCTCGCGATCCTCGTCCCGAACATCAAAGGCCGCGCGCAAGGCTGGAAACCGTGGCATTATAACGAGCGCAACCGCGTACAGCACGAAACCAGTGCCCAGGGTGGGCAGAAGAAGAGCATGGCGGCCGTAGAAGGCTGGAAAGCCGAGTTCTTCATTCCGTTCGCTTTGATGAACCCCATTGCCAATGCAGCCCCCAAACCCGGCGAAAAATGGCGCGGCAATTTCTACCGAATCGACTACGATAGCGAAACAGCCTATTACTCCTGGCAAAAAACCGGCGGCAGCTTCCACGAATTCAACAAGTTTGGCACGTTAGTGTTTGAATAACAGCATTATAATCTATCTCAATCTTTTCCTGAATCATGAAACGAACCATTCTTTCATTCATCCTTTTATTGTCGGCTATGACAGCTTTTGCGCAGAAACCCAAAAAGGAAATACTATACCTCGGTACCTATACGCAGAAGGGCGAGGGCATTTATGTGTATGAATTCGACCGCAGCAACTATTCCTTCAAGGAGTTGCAGGTACTGACGAGCAAAACCAGCCCGTCGTTCCTAGAATTTCATCCCAACAAAAAGTACCTCTATGCGGCCAATGAGGGGAATAGCACGGTTTCGGCCTATGCCATTGACCAGACTTCCGGCAAACTGACCGCATTGAATACCCAGCCTGCTCAAGGCCGCGGTCCGTGCCACGTCAGCGTTGATCCAAAGGGTCGTTTCATTTATCTATCAAACTACGGAAGCGGTGACCTGGCCGTGTACAAACTGAACCCGGATGGCAGTATCGGTGCATTGGCCGACACCATTCAGGATAAAGGCCGTGCTGATCAGAAGCCGCATATGCACTCGATAATCCCTTCAGCGGACGGCAAATACATTTATGCTTCCGACCTCGGCATCGACAAGATCATGGTGTATGCCGTTGATCCGAAGACCGGAAAACTCACTCCGGGCGCCGTTCCTTATGCGGAGGTGAAAGCCGGCGACGGCCCGCGGCACTTCGCGATCCACCCCAACGGCAACTTTGGCTATTCTGCCTGCGAGCTGGCCTCCGTCGTGAATTCTTTTAAGATCGTGAAGGGTAGCGGCGCATTGGTACCGTTCGAGCGTGTAACCATGCTGCCTGCGGATTTTACGGGTAAAAGCTATGCTGCCGACATTCACTTCTCGCCCGACGGCAAGTTTCTATACGCGTCCAACCGCGGCCACGAAAGCCTCGCCATTTACGCCGTAGACGCCAAAACCGGCAAGCTTACGACCGCCGGCCACGCGGATACGCACGGCAAGCATCCGCGTAATTTCCTGATCGACGCGAAGGGTGAATTCGCTATCGTGACCAACCGCGACAATGATAATGCTGTGTTCTTCAAGCGCGACGTGGCAACAGGCCAATTGACTTATACCGGGAAAGAGATCAGCGCACCTACTCCTGTATGCGTGAAGCAACTGTTCCTCAACTAGTTCCCCACCTGCTATCGCACCTTTGAAAAATGGGCGCCAGTCGCTGAAAAAACAATATCGAATAAATTTTTCAGCGATTGGCGCTTATTTTCTATCAACTTTTTTAATTTTAG
>DATMSL010000668.1:0-3555 GCA_035565435.1 Dyadobacter sp.
ATAAAAGCTGGTAAAGGCAGCCCCTTTACCAGCTACGGACATATTTTTTTAGATAAATCACATATAACAACAGCCTTATGCCCAAATATATGCTCACCATATCAGCGAAAAAAGATGGGGTAATTTTAACCAATTCGTACAATTTCGAAGCAAAAATGCACTTCTCCGAAGATACGCTGATCAACGATTTTCATGAATTTAATCCGGGCCACGAGGATATTCGTGTAATCTCTTACATTGAAATTGCCACCGACCTTCGGATGACGCCCATCATCGACAATTCGTCCATCCTGAGCAAGCTCGCTTACGCGTAAGGCAGTGGCCGGAAAGTGATCCATGCGGCAAAGGCACCTTTCACCACTTCGCCCGCTCATATTGCACCGGCCACGCAACGGTATCTTTCAAATCCCGCGCAGCTTCCAGGGGGAAGTACGGGTTTCGTAAAATCTCCCGCGCCATAATAATCATATCAGCGTCTCCATTGACCAGGATGGTTTCCGCTTGTACAGAATTGGTAATCATACCCACCGTGCCGGTCAGAATGCCGGTTTCGCGTTTGATGCGTGAGGCGAATGGCAGCTGGTAGGCCGGACCGACCGGAATTTGCTGATGCGCAGCCAAACCACCCGTCGATACGTCGATCAGGTCAATGCCTTTCTCTTTGAGAATATGGGCGAGTTGTACCGATTCATCGGCGTTCCAGCCGCCTTCGGCCCAATCGGTGGCGGAAATGCGTGTAAATAGCGGTAAATCCGCTGGCCATACTGTCTGGACACTGTCGATAATGCGTAGCAGCAGGCGGATTCGGTTTTCGAAACTCCCGCCATATTCGTCGGTGCGGTGATTGCTGAGCGGCGAAAGGAATTGATGTACAAGGTAACCGTGCGCGGCGTGGATTTCGATCACTTTGAAACCGGCCTGCAATGCGCGTTGGGCAGCAGCGGTGAAGTCCGAAACCACTTTATCAATGCCAACCAGATCCAGCGCGACAGGCTTGGGATAACTATCCGAAAAAGGGACAGCCGATGGCGCTACTGTTTGCCATCCACCCTGGCTTTGAGGCACTTCGGCGCGTCCTTTCCAGGGAACTGCCGTACTGGCCTTCCTGCCCGCGTGAGCGAGCTGTATACCCGGTACGCATCCCTGCGCACTGATAAATGCGGTGATTTGTGAGAGTTTTTCAATATGCTCGTCCTTCCAGATACCCAGGTCTTCGGACGAAATCCGGCCTCCGGGCGACACGCCGGTGGCTTCCGTGATGATCAGCCCCGCTCCACCCACGGCCCGACTGCCCAGGTGGACAAGATGCCAGTCGCTGGCGAAACCATCGACGGACGAGTATTGGCACATGGGAGAAACGGCGATCCGGTTTTTGAACTGGACACTTTTAATAGTAACGGGTGAAAATAGTTTTGACATGTTTGCAAGATTAGAATAGCCTAATATAGGATATCAACCCACATTATCCCGCAAACGTGCGATATTCCTGAACAGGATTGCCTTATCCGACTCCGAATGCGCGAGTTGGATGGCCGTTTCGTAATGCGCTACGGCTTGTGCCTGGTCAATGCCGGTGTAAAGGTTACCAAGCAGCGAATAGTAGAAATGGTTGCTGGTCAGGTTCAAATGCTTTGCCTCGGCGATCCCGGCTTCCTTTCCATGCACTTTGGCAAGGGCATAAATGCGGTTCAATGCGGCAACAGGCGAATATTCGATAGCCAGCAAATGGTTATAAAGGTCGAGAATACTCTCCCACTTTTCGGAAGAATCTACTTTATGCGTATGCCAATAGGCGATGCCGGCTTCGAGATGGTAACGGCTGAGTTTCTCCCCGGCAGAAGCACGACTAAGATAATAGGTTCCGCGCTCGATAAGCTCCCGGTTCCACAGCGATTCGTCCTGATCTTCATACAGCACCATTTCACCGTTCTGATTCGTGCGGGCTTCGAACCGCGACGAATGAAAGCACATGAGCGAAAGCAATGCACTCACCTCGGGGCGGTCGGTTAACTCGTTTTCCATTAAAAGAAAGTTCAGCCGCATGGCCTCGGCACAAAGCTCTTTGCGCAATGTGGTATTCTGGGAAATGGAATAGTAGCCTTCGGAATAGAGCAAATAAATGGTCGTCAGCACAGTTTCCAGCCGGTCGGTGATCTCTGTTGCGCTGGGCGGTGCAATGTTGATTTCCCCTTCTTTCAGTTTTTCCTTCGCGCGCTGAATGCGCTTGTACACCACCTCCTTGTTCAGCAAAAACGCGTCCGCGATTTCCTGGACGCCAAAACCGCAAAGCAGGTTCAGCGCGAGCGCCACCTGAGAATCGGCCGGGATCAATGGGTTACAAACCGCGAAAATCATCGCCAACTGGCTGTCCGTGATGTTCCTGGGCGACATATCGATCTCTATTTCCGCCTCTTTGTCAGACGAATAGCGGATCTCCGCCGCCACTTTCTGCTCGAACAGCGCATTACGCTTCAAATGGTTCTTTGTCCGGTTTTTGGCAACCGTATACAGCCAGGCAGCCGGGTTTTCGGGAACACCCTTGATGGCCCACGTTTCGGCAGCGGCTAAAAATGTGTCGCTAGCAATGTCCTCGGCGATCTCCACGTGCTCGATCCCGAAAAGGTAGCACAGCACGGCAACGAGCTTACGGTATTCGGTCCTGAAAAGGTGTGGCAGCAGTTCTTTTTCCCCCATGATAGTAAGGTCCGGCGGGAAGGCCGGACCTCACAAATATCAAAAAGGATCCGCATACTGCCATCAGAGCGCCTTCCGGATTTCCACATTCCCGCCGAATTCCAGGATAGGCACAGCTTTGGCCAGTTCGGCCGCCTCTTCATAGTCCGTCGCGCGGATGATCACCGCGCCGCCGATCGTCTCCTTGATTTCGGCATAAGGGCCATTCAGTACGGTTTTCTGCGCGTTCACCACCAGGCCTTCCCCATCCCACCGCCTCCGGAGCACGATCCGGTCTTCGGCGGTCATCCTATCATACCACGCGTGCCATTTCTCAAAATGCTCCTGCAACTGTTCGGGAGACGGCTGAATTTCCTTGTTCTTGAAATCGCGCCGGAATACCAATAAGAACTCGTCCATAATGCGGTAATGTTTTAAAGTGTCTGAATGCGAAAGCTAATCAGTTTTGGGCAAAATCAACCAAACTGGCCTACGCGGTAGGTACCGATCCCGGCCGGAAATGCGATATTGATGCTGTTCCAGCTCCTGATTGCCGAAACGACCATCGTCAGGTCCACGATTTCCTCTTCGGTAAACTGCGCAGATACTTCTTTGTATACCTCGTCGGTCACATGCAAGGCATTAACGGCTTCGGCCCATGTGAATGCGGCGCGCTCACGGTCGGTGTAGTAAGGAGCCTCGCGCCACGCGCTCAACCCGTACAGGCGCTGCTCGGTTTCGCCCATCGCCCGCAGCTCTTTGGAATGCATATCGAGACAGTAAGCGCACCCGTTGATCTGGGAAATACGGAAATCGATCAGCTCCACCAACTGGCGGCCGAGCGTGGATTTCTTGATATAGCCGTTAAGATTGAAAAGCGGC
>DATMSL010000669.1:0-8608 GCA_035565435.1 Dyadobacter sp.
ACTCACCGAAATACAAATCGAACGCGTGCACGAGGTTGCCGAACTGCTTCATGTGCACGAGCTGATCGAAAAAGATTTTTCGCAATTATCGAAAGGGCAGCAAAGAATGGTGCTGCTCGCAAGGGCATTGGTCAAGAATCCGCCGCTGCTCATCCTCGACGAACCCTGCCAGGGATTGGATACCGATGCGATCGATTATTTCAAATCCGTTGTAAATGCCATTTGTGATACCGACCAGCGGACTCTGATTTATGTTTCGCACTATCCTAATGAGATCCCGAGCTGCGTGGAGCATTATTTGAAACTGGAAAAAGGAAAAGTGGTCGAATCGCGCTAACTATTCCAACTTTTAGTGGAAAACGGCCATCCTCTTTTTCTGTATCAATCAAATCACCAGCTATGACCAGAAAAGTATTCATTTACATTGCCGCCAGCCTCGACGGCTACATTGCCAAGCACGACGATGACCTCACCTTCCTCTCTCTTGTGGAGCAAGAGGGTGAAGATTACGGCTATGCCGAATTCATCGACACGATCGACACTGTGATTATCGGTCGCAAAACGTATGATAAAGTGCAGGCGATGGGCATCGAATATCTTCGTGCAGATAAGGAATACCACATCATGACGCGTACCCCGCGTGCGCAGGAAGGCAATGTCCGCTTCCACACCGGCGACCTGCAGGCTTTGATCGAAGAGCTGAAACAAAAAGAAGGAAAACACATTTTCGTAGATGGCGGCGCCGAAGTGGTGAACCAGCTCATGCAACTCGACCTGATCGACGAGTACATTGTTTCATTGATTCCTATTCTGCTCGGCGATGGCATCCGACTGTTCAAGGACGGTCGCCCGGAGCAGAACCTTACTTTCGTGAGCAGTAAGTCTTTTGAAAAAGGTCTCGTACAACTGCATTACACGCGAAGATAACGTATTGCATTAGCGGACGGGCCTGGCTTTCACCGGCTCGTCCCATTTGTTTCGGACAAAGCCGTTTTTGAGATTCATCACAATGGAAATGGAACTACTGCCGAAGCCCGGTACATATTGAGCCCGGCCATAGCCAACTTCAAATCTTTTAATGCGCAGCCACGCTCCGAAGGAAAATCCTGCCAGTGCACCACGGTTATTGAGACGCAATTCCTGCCTTTTCAAATGGTCATAGCCGAGCAGAATGCGGAAGTTGGAATGCGCCAATATCTCCGCGCCCAGCGACAAATGCCTGCCGAGTTTTTCTGCCACTCCCACTTTTTTGGGCAGCTTAGTACCATTGATATCGTAAGTATAAAACAGGTTCGGGTCGTTATAAACCATATCGAAGCGGTTCAAATGGTGGGCGGTCAGCGACACACGGATCGGCATGTATTTCGGTTTGAAAGTCACCCCTACCCGCATATCCAACGGCAGCACCGGCGTATTGGCGCCATTATAGTTCTGTCTCAAAAAACCGAAGTTTTTGGCGGCAAAACCGATCGTAAGGTCCTCCCGTGGATGCCGGAACGTCGCACCCCAGTCGAAGGCCATGCCCCAGGTCTGATAGCTTTCGATGGACGCGCCTACGAATTTGGCCGTCGCGCCCAATGTGAATGCGCCTATGGTATGGCCGTAACCGGCAGATAATCCATAGTCAGCCGCCCGGAACTCTCCTACTACATTCCCGATATCGTCGGTTTCCTGCATGGTTCCATAATTCAGGTATTGCAGCCCTACCGCCCAAATTCCGCACGTTTTGCGGATGCGGTTGGCATAACCCATATTCACAAACTTCGTATCCGCCAGGTAAGGCATCAGGTTCAGCGACACGTTGTTGATCTTCGCCGAATCGAGCAATGCAGGGTTTTGTAGAAACAATGCGGGGTCGTTGCCTTGCGCGGTGATATGATTGGACCCCAGCGCGGTACTGCGTGCCTGGGCCGGTAATTGGAGAAAATCCAGACGGGTACGGCCGCCAGTAACCTGGGCAGAAGCAGCATTCCACGGCGAGCAGAGCCATGTGACCAGGAAAAGCAAACCCAAGCCTGCGCACCTCATAAACGTCCAATAATTTCCCGAATCATTAAAATGCAGCTATATTTATAACCCAACAAATGTAACCATATCCCCGCATTACATGGAATCCGTATCAGCCGCTGTTTCAAAAAAAGAACTTTTAGACCAAAAAAATGCTGAGGCTGAGCTGGGCGGCGGTACAAACAGGATCCAGGCGCAACATGCCAAAGGCAAACTCACCGCCCGTGAACGCATTTCCATTCTGCTCGACAAAGGCTCTTTCGAAGAAATAGGCCGGTTTGTGATGCACCGCAGCAAGGATTTCGGGCTGGACAAGGAGCACTATCTCGGCGACGGTGTGGTGACAGGTTATGGGAAAGTCAATGGCCGGCTGGTGTACGTTTTCGCGCAGGACTTCACCGTTTTCGGCGGGTCGCTTTCGGAGACACATGCAGAGAAGATTTGCAAGCTGATGGACCTTGCCATGAAAAACGGTGCCCCGCTTATCGGTCTGAATGATTCGGGTGGCGCCCGCATTCAGGAAGGGGTGCTTTCGCTCGCGGGTTATGCAGATATTTTTTACAAAAACACGCTGGCTTCCGGTGTCATTCCGCAAATTTCGGCTGTAATGGGCCCATGCGCGGGGGGTGCCGTGTATTCACCTGCGATCACGGATTTTATATTAATGGTTGAAAACACGAGCTACATGTTCGTGACGGGACCGAATGTGGTCAAAACTGTAACGCATGAAGAAGTAACGTCCGAAGAGCTCGGCGGCGCGATGACACATGCGACGAAATCGGGCGTAACGCATTTTGTTTCATCCAATGAAGTCGAGTGCCTGCAATCAATCAAAAAGCTGCTGAGCTACATGCCCCAAAACTGCGAGGACGATGCGCCCCGGTATCCCTACACGCCTGGTGACGAGCTCCGGCCTGCATTGAATACGCTCATTCCCGAAAATGCGAACCAGCCTTATGACATGCGGGAAGTCATTACCGAGCTTTCCGATCCCGACAGTTTTTTTGAAGTACACGAAAATTTCGCCGAAAATATCGTCGTAGGTTTCTCGCGCATTGCTGGCCGGAGCATTGGCATTGTAGCCAATCAACCCGCCGTACTCGCGGGCGTACTCGACATTCATGCGAGCCAGAAAGCGGCCCGCTTCGTGCGGTTTTGTGATTGTTTCAATATTCCCTTACTGGTTTTAGAAGACGTCCCCGGATTCCTGCCAGGCACCGATCAGGAATGGAATGCGATCATCAGCAATGGCGCGAAGTTGCTCTATGCATTCTGCGAGGCTACCGTGCCGCGCATCACCGTGATCACGCGCAAGGCGTACGGGGGCGCGTATGATGTGATGAACTCCAAACACATCGGTGCGGATATGAACTTCGCCTGGCCTTCCGCCGAAATCGCGGTAATGGGTGCGAGCGGCGCGGCTGAAATCATTTTCAAACGCGAGATTGCGCAAGCCGAAGATCCGGCGGAAAAGTTGAAGGAAAAAGTCGATGAATACACCACCAAGTTTGCCAATCCCTACCGTGCCGCGCATCGCGGTTATATCGACGAAGTGATCTACCCCGACCAGACACGTGCGAAGCTGATCCGCGCTTTCGAAATGCTCGAAAATAAGGTGGATGTACTACCCAAAAAGAAGCACGGCAACATTCCGTTGTAACGAGCACGCAGAGCGTATTGCCCGTTTTCATTGATTTTATAGTCGATTCTGCAGCCTTACCGTATTAATATCAGGTAATGCCAGGCAATGCTTTGGCACATTCCTGATATTGTCCTAATTTCACAAGCACTTAACAATCACATTTACTTCCTAAAAGAACCTTAACGAATGAAAGAAGAGAAAGGAACTTCCGCCTCCCGGAGGAGCTTTATCAAAGGCTCACTGGCGACGCTGGCAACGTTTTCGATCGTTCCCCGCCATGTGCTGGGGAAAGGTTACCTCGCCCCGAGCGACACGCTCACCAAAGCCATCGTCGGCACCGGCTCCATGGGCCGTGGCCACATCCCTTACGCAGGCACCAAAGTGGTTGCATTGTGTGATGTGGACAAACGGCACCTCGACATCGCGGTCAATATGGTGGACAAGGGCGTCAAAACCTTTTCCGACTACCGCGAGCTGATACAGCTTCCCGAAGTCGATATCGTGCACGTGGCAACTCCGCCGCATTGGCACGGCATTATCGCCGCCGATGCTGCCCGCGCAGGCAAGGATGTGTGGTGCGAGAAACCGATGACACGCACAATCGGCGAAGGTAAGCGTCTGGTGGAGGCCGTTCAGCAGCATGGCAGAGTGTTCCGCCTCAATACCTGGTTCCGTTTCGAAAGTAATTTCTACGGAATGAATACCACTGTAAAACCCATCAAAAAGCTCGTTCAGAGCGGTCTGCTAGGCTGGCCATTGAAAGTGACCGTGAGCAAGCATACCGGTTTCGACTGGAAGTTTTATTGGGTAGGTAAAACAAACAATGCCCCTCAACCGGTACCGGCCGAGCTCGACTACGATATGTGGCTCGGACCAGCGCCGTATAAGCCATACAGTGAACACCGCGTGCATCAAACTTTCCGCGGCTACTGGGATTATGATGGCGGCGGCCTGGGTGATATGGGCCAGCACTACATCGACCCTATTCAATATTTCCTCGGCAAGGACGACACCAGCCCCGTGAGCGTGGAAGTGGATGCCCCTCAGCAGCACACTGAAGCCGTAGGTACCTGGCGCCGCATTACCTACACCTATGCCGACGGCTGCCAGATCGTGCTCGACGGCGAAGCCAAGGACGATAAAGTGGCTTACATCGAAGGCCCGAAAGGCAAGCTGTATCAAAATTTCAAATCGGATATTCCGGACCTGGAAAAGAAACTCGCTGCATTCCCAGATCCCGAGCCGCAGGTTACCGACTTCGTGGACGCCGTTAAAAACCGCAAAAAGTTTGCATTGAACGAAGAAAACGGTCACCGTTCCTGCACGATCGTAAACATGGGTCTCATCGCATTGCGCCTGGGCCGTTCATTGAAATTCGATCCGGACAAGCAGGAATTTATAGACGACGAAGGCGCAAACCGGTTGATTAACCAGCCTATGCGCGCTCCCTGGACCATTTAAGAACCTAACAGCTCAAGCTGACAGGCCTTCCGGCTTGCAGCACCGGCATATCCGATGAAAAAAAGACTTTACCCTATCATGGCCCTCTGCCTGGCTTCCTCGCAGCTAATGGCCCAAAACGACAACTCGCTCGACGCCAAAGTAAAGGCGGTGTTGTCGAAACTCCCTTCCCAGAATGAGGCGACATTGAAGAAAAACATGGAAGAACTGGCCCAGCTCGGCAAGCCCGGCCTGGTGCAGATCGCCTCGATGCTGACGCCGCTCGGCAAAGGAGATAACACCAAGATCCAATATGCATTAGGTGGTTTCACCTATTATGCTTCCCAGGCAGGCAAAGAGGCGCTGCGCAAAGACGCTGCCGAAGCTTATGGCGAAGCATTGTCGAAAGTGAATGACCCCGACAGCAAAAACTTCCTGATTTACCAGCTTCAAACCGTTGGAAAGGATGAGTCGGTAGATGTTTTGAAAGGGTATCTCAAAGACGAGAGACTTTCACAACCTGCCGCGCGGACATTGGCACGCATTGGCTCGCCAGCTGCGGGTGCCGCGTTACTGCAAGCATTAAGCAATGCTAATGGTAATTCGCAACTCGCGATCACAGAGGCATTGGGCGGCAGCCATAACAAAGAAGCCGCCGCGGCCATCGAAAAAACCGCTGCCAGCTCCGATACCAAGTTACGCAAGGTTAGCCTTTATGCACTTTCGGAAATCGGCTCGCCATCTTCGGAAAGTATCCTGGCAGGCGCTGCACAGAAGACTGCTTACGGCTACGACGAAGCCGATGCAACAGCCGTTTACCTCAAATACCTCGCAAATCTGGGGGCCAACGGTCATGCCGCGTCAGCTGAAAAGGCGGCGCTCGCATTGATCAAAGCCACGCCGGACGTGAAGCAGTCCGCTACGCGTTCTTCGGCATTGAAGATTTATTCGGATATCAAGAAGCGGGAATCGGTACCTGTGCTCGTAAGTGCATTGCAGAGCACCGACGCACAATACCGTGCTGCTGCATTGAAACTGGGCCAGAAATACCTCATGGCCGATGGCACCACCCCGTGGTTGAATGCTTTCAAAAAAGCCAACCCTACTGTACAGGCAGAGATTATTACCATGCTGGGCCGCGCGGAATCGAAAGATGCATTGCCCGTAGTTTTGAAGGCATTGACTTCGAAAGATAGCAAAGTAAAAACGGCTGCGATCTGGGCTGCTGGGCGAATCGGACAAGAAAGCAGCGTTGCCAAGCTGATCCCGGTTTTGAAAACGGCCAATGCGGATGAAATCGCGGCGATTAAAAGCAGCTTGCTGACGATCAAAGGCGCCTCGCTGGTGGATCAGGTTGCAACAGCTGTTCCTACGGTCCCGGCGCCCGCGCAATCGGCGTTAATCGACGTGCTGGCTGCCCGAGGAGCGAGTTCCAAGCTCCCGGTTGTTTCAGCGCAGTTGAAGAGCACGAATCCCGACGTGCGGAAAGCGGCTTTCAATGCATTGAAATCGCTGGCTACCGGTAATGATTTGCCTCAGTTGTACACTTTGCTCAATACGGCTACCAACGCCGACGAAATTTCGGCTACGCAAAGCGCTGTTAATGTAGCTATTAAGGAAAGCGGCGATGTGAACAGCCAGACCGACGCTGTTTTGAAACAAATACAAACAGCTCCTGCTGATAAGCAAGGCAATTACCTGGCAGTACTGGCTGGAATTGGCGGTAAAAAAGCGTTGAAATCAGTGGTTGAAGCCTATGGAAACGGAGATGCCGCGAAGAAAAAATCGGCCATTGCAGCCCTTGCGGTCTGGTCGGATGCCAGCGCAGCTCCAGAATTGCTCGCAATTGCACGCAGCACCAGTGATTCTGATGATTTCAACGCTGCATTGACAGGCTACGTTGCCGCCACGGCGAAATCGGGTAAAACGGCTGCCAACAAAGTGATTATGCTCCGCGAGGCGCTGGCCATTGCCAAAACCGACGCGCAGAAAGAGACCATTATAAAGGAGTTGGGAAAAAACAGAACCTTTAATTCAATGCTACTGGCCGGCAAATACCTGGATAATGCAGGTACGCAGCAAGCTGCGGCGCAGGCTGTTATGAATATTGCATTGAGTAACAAAAACCTGTACAGCGCCGAAATCCGTGAGCTTCTGACCAAAGCCGGCCCGCTTTTGAAAGGCCAGGACGCCGATTACCAACGGGAATCGATCCGCAAGCATTTGGCTGAGTTGCCTGCCGGCGAAGGCTTTGTGTCATTATTTAATGGCAAAGACCTTTCGGGATGGAAAGGTTTGGTACAAAACCCCATTGCACGCCGTAAAATGAGCGCCGATTCACTGGCTTTCAAGCAGAAGAAAGCGGATGAAGCGGCATTCAAGGATTGGTTTGCCAAAGACGGCGAGCTCGTGTTCTCCGGCCATGGCGATAACCTTTGCACCGTGAAGCAATACGGTGACTTCGAAATGTACGTGGACTGGAAAATTCAGAAAGACGGTGATGCGGGCATTTACCTCCGCGGTACACCGCAGGTGCAGATTTGGGACACCTCACGTGTGAGCGTAGGCGCGCAAGTGGGCTCGGGAGGGCTTTATAACAACCAGAAAAACCCGAGCAAACCTTCGAAAGTAGCTGATAATGCGATTGGCGAATGGAATACCTTCCACATTACTATGATCGGTGACCGCGTGTCGGTGGATTTGAATGGCGAGAATGTTGTAGACAATGTGGTGCTCGAAAATTACTGGGACCGTAATCTCCCAATTTTCGCAAAAGAGCAACTCGAATTACAGGCACACGGCAACGAAATTCATTACCGCGACATTTACGTTCGCGAAATCCCGCGTCCGGAATTCACTTTACCCGAAGCCGAGCAGAAGGAAGATTTCAAAGTCCTCTTCGATGGTACCAATATGTTTGAATGGGTGGGTAACAAAACCGACTATTTCATCCAGAACGGCGAGCTCGTTGTCGATCCTAAAAAAGGCGGCAAAGGCAACCTGTATACCAAAGACGAATACAGTGATTTCGATTTCCGTTTCGAATTCCAGCTTACCCCGGGCGCGAACAACGGCCTGGGCATCCGCACGCCGATGGAAGGCGACGCGGCCTACGCAGGAACTGAAATCCAGATTCTGGACAACGAAGCGGAGATTTACAAGGATTTGCACGAGTACCAATACCACGGTTCAGCGTACGGCATTATTCCTGCCAAAAGAGGCTATCTGAAACCGGTTGGCGAATGGAATTATGAAGAAGTGCGCGTACAAGGCTCCAAAATCAAGGTAACGCTGAACGGCACCGTGATTCTGGATGGCGACCTCGCAGAGGCCAGTAAAAACGGTACCGCCGATCACAAAGATCACCCTGGACTGAAAAGGACCAGCGGCCACCTCGGGTTCTTAGGACACGGCTCCGAGCTCAAATTCAGGAACATCCGCATCAAGGACCTGACCAAAGTGGCACCAGAGCCCGTTGCGACAGGAAAGAAAAAAAGCAAGAAGAAAAAGTGATTTTAA
>DATMSL010000670.1:0-6834 GCA_035565435.1 Dyadobacter sp.
AGGAAATGGCGAAAGGGGTCTTTCTTTTCGGGTTGTTTTAAATTATATTTGAAGTTTCCCAAATCGAAAGATCCCTGCTGATTTACGGAAGGGCTTCTTCGGCATCAACACGAATCTTAGCCAACGATATCCTAATGAAAGTTTCTCCCTCAGAGCCATTTAAAATTGTCTATTCAATTCTTAACCATGAGTATCTGGGGTACATCTTCGAAGCCTTTGTCGTCCAGCTTACCAGCCAGGGCGATTTTTCGTTTCAGGTCCAGAACATTTCCTCCAAAAACATCAAGGAGTTCCGCTCCGGGCTGGATGCCAGGGATTTTGAGCTCGTCAAGCTGATCGACGACATTCAGCAGGACGCCGTGCTCAAAAAGTACAACCCGAAGAAACTGAATGCGGTAGATTTCTTTCTGAAAGTCTATGATCCCCAAAAGGGCGACAAGGCCATTCAGGAAACGATTGCCGGCTATCTCGAAAATTGTAAATCGCGCATCCTCGAAAGGCTGGCGGATAAGGACATTTTCATCATGGGCAACGATGGTAACCCACTCTGGAAGCCTGTTACCTGGGAGTCTGAAAAAGCGACAATCCGCTTTCATTTCATCCGGAATGAGGATAATACGCATTACTTCCCGACGATCCGGCACAAGATGCAGAAGCTGGAATTTCAGTACAAAAATGCCTTCCTGATCTGCGAAGATCCTGCCTGGCTGGTACTCGATGGGCATCTTTACCATTTCGAGGGTAATGTCGACGGAAAGAAAATCAAGCCTTTTCTCGCGAAGAAGTTCATTGCGATTCCGGGACAGGTCGAGGAGCAATATTATGGCCGTTTCGTAGCGCCGCTCATTGCTTCCTATGATGTGGTGGCACGCGGGTTCGAGATCCGGAACGTGTCGTCCGTACCGAAAACCATTCTTACGATTTCAGAATATTCGTCCAATCCGAAGAAATCCGCCGTGCTCTTTCAGGATAGTGAGGATGTGGAAGTGTTGGAGGAAGAAGACAACGACGTCGCATTCGAGTTGTCGTTTCAGTATGCGGGCTTTTCGTTTCATTACGACAGCTTCGCGCATGCGTCGAGCGTACACATGGAGAAGAAAGGTAACGAGTATTTTTTTAATAAGGTTAAAAGGAATATCGAGGTCGAAGGCGCACATGTACGGACTTTGAAAGATATGGGCCTGAATATCCGCAATGGAAAAGTCCAGATGCCCAAATCGGAAGCATTCGGCTGGTTGCAAAGCAATGCGATCGCGTTGGCCAAGCATGGTATCACGGTCCGGCAGAATACGGCCGATACCAAGCGCTATTTCCTGGGATATTCGTCGCTGGATATTTCCATACAGGAAGGTCGTGACTGGTTCGATATTAATGCAAAAGTGCTTTTCGGCGAGTTTGAAATACCATTTATCCAACTACGGAACTACATTCTCCATCGAAAAAAGGAGTTCCTGCTGCCCAATGGCGAAATAGCAGTGATTCCTGAATGGTGGTTCACCAAATATTCGGAGTTCTTCTCTTTTACCGAAAGCAGCCATGAAAATGATCAGTTGCGCCTCCGAATGCACCATCTGGCATTGGTACAGGAGCTGAAAGAGGACAATCTGGCGACGGCGGTGATCAGTCGCAAGCTCGAAAACTTGCGGAATTTCCAACATATCGAACCAGCAGAATCGCCGGCGCATTTCCAGGGATTATTGCGACCTTACCAAAAAACGGGTTACGACTGGCTGCGTTTTTTGAAACAATACCGCTTCGGAGGCTGCCTGGCGGATGATATGGGTTTGGGTAAAACAGTCCAAACGCTCGCATTGCTGCAATCCGAAAAAGAAGGCGGTGCCGATCGCCCGTCGATCCTCATTATGCCTACTTCGCTGCTCTATAACTGGCAGCTCGAAGCCAGCAAGTTCACGCCTGACATGCGCGTGCTCCTGTACACGGGCACGAACCGCGAGAAAGACACCGCCCAGTTTGATAATTATGACCTGATATTGACTTCTTACGGTATTGTCAGGCTGGATATCGAGCTCATGGAGGATTACCGTTTCAACTACGTGATCCTCGACGAATCGCAAGCCATTAAAAACCCGGGATCGATCATCACCAAGGCAGTAAGACGCCTCAATTCGGCGCACAGGCTCGTGCTGACCGGTACGCCTATTGAAAACAACACGCTTGATCTCTGGTCGCAAATGTCATTTGTGAATCCCGGATTGCTGGGTAGCCAAACGTTTTTCCGGGACGAATTCCAGATTCCGATCGAAAAGAAGGGGGATGAGGAAAAGACCAAACGGCTCTACAACCTCATTAAGCCGTTCATATTAAGGAGATTAAAATCGCAGGTCGCAACGGATTTACCCGAAAAGGTCGAAAGCATCCAATATTGCGACATGTCGGACGAGCAGGAAAAGGCATACGAGGAAGCGAAAGCCTATTACCGCAACCTGATTTTGCAAAGCATCGATTCGGAAGGCATGTCAAAATCTCAACTCGTGGTATTGCAAGGCCTGACCAAACTCCGGCAGCTCGCCAACCATCCGGTGATGGTCGATCCGGATTATGCGTATGATTCGGGCAAATTCGAAGACGTGCTGTACAAGCTGCAAACCGTCATGAGCGAAGATCATAAGATATTGATTTTCAGCCAATATATTAAACACCTCGACCTTTTCAGGCATTACCTCGATGAAAAGGAGATCAGCTACGCCTACCTGGACGGCGCCACGCGCGACCGCCAGGAACAAGTGGAATCTTTCCAGAATGACGAAAACATCAAGATTTTCCTTATCTCCCTGAAAGCGGGCGGATTAGGCCTCAACCTCACCGCTGCGGACTACGTTTTCATTCTGGATCCATGGTGGAATCCCGCCATTGAAGCACAAGCCGTGGACCGTGCGCACCGCATTGGTCAGGACCGGACAGTGTTTACTTATAAGTTTATTACCAAAAATTCGGTGGAAGAGAAGATTCTCGCATTGCAGCGCTCCAAGAAGCAGCTGGCGGATGATCTGATTTCGAGTGAAGAAGGATTTATCAAATCGCTGACGCGCGAGGATGTTTTGAACCTGCTGTCTTAAAACGACTGTCAGCCTGAGCGGACCGGGCCGCCCGCTCAGGCTGACAGTACCATATTCTATCTTTTCGTTCCTTACGCTACCGCAGCGGCCTCACGGCTGATCAGCGCCTCACGGTCAGGACCGGTTGAAATAAATGTAATCGGCAGGTTTAATTCCGCTTCGAGGAACTTCACGTATGCATTCAGCTCAGCCGGGATCGCGTCGAAATCGCGCACGCCGTCAAGGGAAGTTTTCCAGCCTTTGAAATCTTTGTAAACGGGCTCAACCGCTTCGTCGCAAAGGTCGTAAGGCACCTGGTCGGTCAAAGTGCCGTCGGCCAGGCGATAATGCGTACAAACTTTGATGTTATCGAAGATGGTCAGAACGTCTACTTTCATCATAATCAGCTGGGTTACGCCGTTGATCATGATCGCATATTTCAGTGCAGGCAGATCGAGCCAGCCGGTGCGGCGCGGACGACCGGTAGTAGCACCGAACTCGCGGCCTTCTTTACGGATTTCTTCGCCTACTTCGTCGTTCAGTTCAGTAGGGAACGGGCCGCTTCCCACACGTGTGCAGTAAGCTTTGAAAATACCAAACACCTCACCGATCTGACGTGGCGCGATGCCTAATCCGGTAGAAGCACCGGCTGTCATGGTGGTGGAGCTGGTTACGAATGGATACGAACCGAAGTCGATGTCGAGCAATGAGCCTTGCGCACCTTCCGCAAGAACGGTTTTGCCTTCGTTTAATGCACCATTCACAATGTATTCGCTGTTCACGAGCGTGAATTGCTTCATGAAGTCGATCGCATCGAAGAATTTCTCTTCGGCAGCAGGCAATGTTTCGGAGTAATCGAATGAATAGAAATCGAGGATTACCTTATGCGCATCAACGAGCTTCTTGTATTTGGCTGCGAAATTCGGAGAAAGAACGTCTCCTACACGTAAGCCCAGGCGGGCTACCTTATCCTGGTAAGCAGGACCGATACCGCGCAAAGTCGAGCCGATCTTGGAATCACCTTTCGAGCGCTCATAAGCAGCGTCGAGCAGAGCGTGGGTAGGAACGATAATGGAAGCTTTTTTAGACACGAACAGGTTGCTGATCAGGTCCAGGTTATATTTCGCAAGACCTTCGATTTCTCTTTTGAACACAACCGGGTCAAGCACGACGCCGTTTCCGATGATATTCTGAATATCGCTGCGGAAAATCCCAGACGGGATCTGGTGCAGAACGTGTTTGATACCGTCAAACTCCAATGTGTGCCCGGCATTAGGGCCACCCTGAAAACGGGCTACAACCTGATAGCGTGGCGCCAGGACATCCACAATTTTTCCTTTTCCCTCGTCTCCCCATTGAAGACCAAGTAGTACGTCAACTTTCATTCAAATATTGGATTACTGAAACTTAATATGGTGTAAGTGGCCCGGCAATGGGTGCATTACCGGGCCTGATCGTGATAATTATCTGTCTTCGTAAACTGCGGTTTCTCTTGGTGCCTCCGTGCGGTTCTGGCAGTTTTCCTTGTTGCAGTTTCCGTAGAAAATAAGCGAGTGGTGCATTACGCTGAAATTCAGCATCTCTCCTACCATGTTCTGGATCGACTGAATGCGCGGATCGCAGAACTCCATTACTTTATGACAATCTGTACAAATCAGGTGGTCGTGCTGCTTGTTACCGTACGACTTTTCGAATTGCGCGAGGTTTTTGCCAAACTGATGCTTGGTAACCAGGTCGCAATCCACCAGAACGTCAAGCGTGTTGTAAACCGTGGCACGGCTCACGCGGTAACGTTTGTTTTTCATGCTGATATACAGCTCATCTACATCGAAATGATCCTCCCTGGTGTAAATTTCTTCGAGTATCGCAAAGCGCTCGGGCGTTTTACGAAGTCCCTTGTTTTCCAGGTAAGCCGTTAATATTTTCTTAGCGGCCTCGAAATTTGGTTTGCTGGCTTGTGGCATATCTCTGATAATCTTGCGCGAAAATACGCTTTTTTACTTAAATCACTCTCACATTCGCAAGCATAGTGCTGCTAACCTCATTAATTACCAATTCAATAACACTGTGGAGCGGCAATGGTTCAAAATGGCTACTTGCCGCTCAGGTTGGTATCGAAACGCTGGACATTGTACACGCCTTCGACCTCTTCCAACTTGGCGATCAGGATATCCAGGTGCCTGGTATCCTGCACGTAAAGTTTGATATCCCCATTGAATACACCGTCCTTGGTATCGATCGTGAGCCCGCGCATGTTGATGTGCAGTTCGTTCGAAATGATCCGCGTGACGTCGTTCACCAAACCTACTCGATCGGTACCCGACAGGTACAGTCCAGCCAGGAATGCCTCGTCCTTACCCGACCATTTGGCCTTGATAATGCGGTTGCCGTGCTTCGACATCAGCTCGGCCGCATTCGGGCAGGTGGTGCGGTGTATTTTAATGCCTTCATTGATCGTCACAAAGCCGAAAACGTCGTCGCCCGCGATCGGGTTACAGCATTGCGCGAGTTTGTAGTCGATCTTGTCCATATCGTCGCCGATGAGCAGCGTGTCGCTGTCTGCACGGTCGCCGTGGATTTGTTTCAGGTATTTGGTCAATGCCTTGCCATCCGTGCCGGTGGCCGGCGGCGTGTTGTTAGCGGCGCTATTCTCAGCTGCCTTCTTCTCCTTCGCGTCGCGGTCGCGTTTGAAGCGTTTCAGGTCGTCGATCGGGATGTAGCCCTTGCCGATGCGGTAGAAGAAGTCGGTCGTGGTTTTACATTCAAAAAACGCCCGGAGCTGGTTCATTACCTCCGCGGTAGCGTCCATCCCAAGAATTTTCAGTTTTTTCTCAACCAATTGACGTCCATCGGTTTCGTACCGGCGGTTCTCCTCTTTCAGAAAATCTTTGATCCGCGCCCGGGCCTTGGAAGTGACCACAATGCGCAGCCAGTCCTCATTAGGTTTTTGCTTGCTGGATGTAATGATCTCGATTTGATCCCCATTGTTCAGCACATAGCTGATCGGTACCAGAATCCCCCCCACTTTGGCGGCCATACAATGCGCCCCTACTTCGGAGTGAATGTCGAATGCGAAGTCGAGCGCAGTTGAACCTGCCTGCAATACTTTCAGCTCGCCTTTCGGGGTAAATACAAATACCTCCTCATTGAAAAGGTTACTCCGAAATTCATCCAGGAACTCAATAGCAGCTGTTTTATCTCCAAACCCATTCTCCAACGTCTCACGCACCTGCGTGATCCACTGCTCGATATTGCCTTTAACCTTGGTATCATTTCCTTTGTACTTCCAGTGCGCGGCATACCCTTTCTCGGCGATCTCGTCCATGCGTGAAGTACGTATCTGCACCTCCACCCATTGGCCACTCTTGCTCATTACAGTCGAGTGCAGCGATTGGTACCCATTCGCGCGGGGCGTGCTCAGGAAGTCCTTCAACCGGTCGGGGTTGGGCTTATAATGATCGGTAACGATGGAATAGGCCTGCCAGCAGATCGCTTTTTCACGATCGCTTTCCGGAGGCGATTCAAGTACTATGCGGATCGCAAACAGGTCATATATTTCTTCGAAAGGCTTGTTCTGCTTCCGCATTTTGTTCCAGATGGAATAAATCGATTTAGGACGGCCTTTCAGGATAAAATTCAAACCCGCCGATTCCAGGTCCTGCGCAATGGGCTCCATAAACTTCGAAATGAAGCGGTCGCGGATGTTTTTCGTTTCGCGCAGCTTCCTGGCAATAGCCCGGTATTCGAGGGGTTCGGTGTATTTCAAATACAACTCTTC
>DATMSL010000671.1:0-4579 GCA_035565435.1 Dyadobacter sp.
CTTTTAACACGAAAGGGATTATTATGGGAATGAGTATTTGTCACAACGAAGGGCCATGGGTGGAACTGCGGGCGCTGGATGGAGCGGAACATCTGGAGCAGCCGAGTGTCGGCCCCGGCCCGGCACTCGTCACAGAGCACAGGCAAAAACACAGCTTTTTCTTCGGCGATGCAGAGATTGTAGAGATCACTCTGCCGGATATTTACATTATATACGGGGATATTGCCTTACAAAAACACCGCCTTCGGTTCCGGACAACGGATGCCCCCGATTTCGTGGAGTTGCATTTCAGCATTTCAGGCGGCGGACGACTCGAGAACTTCATTAGCGGACGGTCCTACCAGTTCAGTTCCCAGGAACATAATATCATCTACGAGCCGGCGTTCGACGGTACCGGGCAGTTCAACGAGAGCGGCGGATACAAATTCCTGGAACTGCATTTCCGGAAGGCGTACTTTATCAGTGCCCTTTCCGGAAACGGCGAGATGATCGATCGGTTCTGCGAGCACGTGGCCGCGGGGCGCTTCGCGACATTGGCCGAGCATAATATGGCCATTACGCACGAAATCCGGCAATGTGTCTCGGATATTATCAACTGTAATTTTAAGGGAGGGCTGAAAGCGCTTTTCCTGAATGCGAAATGTCTGGAACTGCTCACATTGCAGGCCAGGGCGAGCCAGGCGTTTGGTAGAGAGCGGGGGCAATCGGTACTAAAGTCTCAATACGACGTCGATTCCATCCATCATGCCAAGGACCTGCTGATAGCCAACACCGATCAGCCCCTGTCGTTACAGGAGCTGGCCAGGCAGGTGGGGATCAATGAATTCAAATTGAAAAATGGGTTCAGAGAGCTCTACCAAACCACGGTTTTCGGCTATCTCAGCGATGTGAAGCTGCACAAGGCGAAGCAGCAGCTGCTCGAAGGTGTACCCATTAAAAACGTGGCGGAAGCGTTGGGATATTCCTCGGTACAACATTTCAGCAATGCTTTCCGGAAGAAATTCGGAGTGCCGCCGGGGAAATCAGTTACCCTTTTCAGGTAGGTAATAAAAACCAAGATAAGCGATCTTCCATTTTCCCTGCTCTTTTTCCAGAATCCGGATATCCACCGAGCGACCGAGCAACTTGCCGGTATTTTTGTCGGATGAGATCTGGTCGGAGGTGTACCAGGCTACGTCGCCATAAATGCGGAAATTTTCGTTACTCCGCGCCACGACGGCCGTTTGCCAAACGGTTTTGTTCTCATCGAACTGCTTTTTCTTCAAGCTGTCGAGCTGGGCGAAGCTGTTATAGATCCGTACTTTTTCCGGGAAACCATCCCAATAACCATGTTCGCGGAAATAAGGCTTGGTAACATACGTACTTTTCCAGGCGGTGTAATCCTGCTTGTAATAGGCAGTTGTTTCCTGGATAATGACATCCCGGATCGCAGCCTTTTCGCGTTCCAGGGCTTTGTCCGACATCTGCCGATGGCAGGCTGGCAGCGCCAACAGTCCCAACATGGCAATGCCCGTCCCGATTTTTCCGATGCTGTGTTTCATAGCGGTGATTTTTAATTGTTCAGTGATCAAACTAATTGAGCACGAAACTATCGCGGCGCTGGGAATCGGAATGAATTTAATTGGATGAAACGTAGCAGGTTACGCTTGATAAGTGGTAAATGCGAAAGGAGCCGTTGGCTTAATGGTCGGGTGTGGTCAGGTGTTGTCAGGTATGGTCAGGCTTGGTCAGGTGTGGTCAGGTGTTGTCAGGTATGGTCAGGTATGGTCAGGTTTGGTCAGGTGTTGTCAGGTTTGGTCAGGTTTAGCCAGGAATTGTCAAGGGTAGTCAGGTGTTGCAGAGATTGTCGAAAACAATAGAATAGGACAGTGCATTGACGTAAAATGCGTCGCGGGAAGCGCGTAGCGATGAAATGTTGGTAGTAATCGATTCAGATGGGGTATTTCGGGAAATGCCGGACGGCACTTTCACGCGATCAGCTCAATCACGTTTCCTACCAACATTACATGCCTGACGGCATTTGATTCTCCTCAGGCTTGCTCATGGATGATCAATCAATGACTACACTTGACCACAAACGACAATCAATGACCACACCTGACTACTCCAGACCACACCTGACCACACCTGACCACATCTGACAACACTTGACCATACCTGACCAAAAATGACCACCCCCAACCACGACTCAATTCCGATAAACCAGATTCCCGCGGTGCACAAGCGCTTTCACGGGTGAAATACGCGCAACAGCCTCGGCCGAGCAACTTGCATCTACCAACACCACACTCGCTTCGTCACCGGCCTTGGGCCATTGCTGTTTTCCTTTTTCGTCGAGCGGCAGGACACCGCAGGTAGCCAGTTTGAGGCAGCGCGACAGGTCGAGCTCCGTCGATTGGCCGTAAAGCTGCGCCATCAAATTCGCTTTTTGCAACACACTCCCGGATCCGAATGTGTTCCAATGGTCCACAATGCTGTCGTTGCCGGTCATAACCGTCACGCCATGGCGGTAGAGGGTCGGGATGGGCATGATGGTACTGCCAAACGGAATGGTCGAAACCACGCCTACACGCGCATGCGCGAGCTTTTCAGAAACTTCTTCCAGTTTCGGTTTTTCGAGCCGGGCGAGCACGAAGCAATGGCTGAGGAATGTTTTGCCAGCCAGCGCCGGGTTTTCGATGACCTTCTGCGTCAGGTATTCGACCGTTTTCAAACCCGGCTCACCGCCTTCATGCAGGTGAATATCAATACCTTTGCCGTGATCGAGGGCGAGTTGGACGATGAAATCGATCTGTTTCTCGACATTGCCGTCGATGGCATTCGGGTCGAGACCGCCGATGAAGTCGATATCCATCGCGGCGGCTTCTTTCATCCATTGCTCCGAATGCGAGTAGAAAACCCCATGCTGCGGAAAAGCGACGAGTTCTGCCCCGAAACTATCTTTCTTATTTTCAATTGCTTTTTGCAGGTTCTTCAACGAATCCAGTTTCGAAGTCGGTTCGATATTGACGTGGCTTCTCGCGAAATTCGTTCCCTTCGATTGCAGCAGTTCAATGATCTTTTCGGCCCGGTAGGTGGACGTTTTCAGGAGTTCGGGCAAAGTTTTTTGCTCGAATGCAATCATATCCTTCACCGAACGGTTTTTCGCCAACCGCGCTTTCCAGGGGCCGCCGTAATAGGTTTTGTCCAAATGAATATGCATATCCCTGAACGTCGGCAGCATCAGCTGGCCTTTGGCATCGGTCGCATCGGCTTTGGAATCGTTGGGCAGCACGGCTTTGATCTTCCCGCCTTCAATCTCTACCCGGAAAAGTCCGGTCTCGGTAGCAACCACCTCGTCGTCCTCGTATACAAAACCCGTTTCCAGGCGCACGTTTTTCAGCATCCATTTCTTCGCAGGTTTGCTGCCAGTTTCTGTCGGTTGCGTCGCGCCGGAAGCGAATGCCCCTGCTTTTTTGACGAGTATTTCGCCTGCGAGCAACAGACCGGAACTTTGAATGAACGTTTTACGGGAAATGGACTCCATATGCCTGGGATTAAGGTTTAGGCAAAGTTAACCCCGGCGGCGCGTTCGAACGATGCGCTATTTATGCCAAAACTTGTAGGATTTATAACGAATTCCGAAAGGCGCGGGGTGAAGAACCTGTCTGGGCCTTGAAGAAGTTGGAGAAATGAGGAAGATCACTGAAACCCAGTTCAAAAGCGATCTCCTTGGCCGATTGGCCTGAAACGAGCAGCAAACGTTTCGCCTCCAAACCCACACGATTGTGAATCAGGAATGTGGCGGGGACGTGTAAGTGCCTTTTGCAGAGAATATTAAGATAATTGGGTGAAATATTAAGCTGGTCGGCGTAGAATGCCACGGTCTTGTGGGTCTTGAAATGGGCATCCACCAGCGCGTGGTATTTGAAAAGGATCGGATTGGCACGGTAGGTGCCGATATCCTCGTAAATGCGCTCGGCCTCACGGCTTACAAGTTGCAAAGCCACCCTGCTGCGAAGTTGTACCATATCCCAATCTACCAAAGGTGCGCCCAGCTCGCCTTCCAGGGCTTCCAGCTCGTAGCATAATGCCTGGAAAACCGCACGCGGCAGATCGATCACCTGGTGGTTCCGGTAGGATATAAACGACAGCCGCAGAAAATTGGAAGAAGTCTCGAAAGCACGCCGCCCGACCATCAGTTGAAATCCTGATGTGGCTTCATCCAGTTCCCAGCGGTGGACCTGTCCGGGAAACAGCAAATGCACCTGTCCATTGGAAACAGGGTAATCGACGAAGTCAACCGAATGCGTCCCGCTGCCCTGCTTCACTACGAAAAGCATGAAGAAATCGTGCTTATGCGGCTTCTCGATCCGGCTTTTACCGTCGATCTCATGGCGCAAAAGCTTGTAACCCGACTCCGCAGAAGAGTCGAAAGCATCGATGCCAAGAGTCGGAAACGCCGGTTTAGTATTCATAGGTTGAAATTACAAAAAATGCCGCAAGGGGGTTCCCGGTTCTTATTGTAAGGTCAAGGGTGGAGTTTTGCAGGCCGGTGACGGACCAAATCGATCCGGCGTTTTGTGGTACAGTCCCGGAT
>DATMSL010000672.1:0-13242 GCA_035565435.1 Dyadobacter sp.
GGAAAAGTTATTTTTCTCAAAACCACTAAAATAAAAATCGGGAACCCGGATAAACCGAGCTCCCGACCATAATTTATGTCTGCGCTCCTGATTAGAAACGGAAGTGCGAGAACGCCTTGTTGGCATCTGCCATACGGTGCGTATCGTCTTTCTTCTTCACAGCAGCACCTTCACCTTTCGCAGCAGCAATGATTTCGCCAGCCAGACGGTCAACCATTGTCTTCTCACCACGTTTGCGCGAGTAGTTGATCAACCATTTCATGCCCAGTGACTGCTTGCGCTCAGGACGAACTTCGGTAGGAACCTGGAAAGTAGCACCACCCACACGGCGGCTCTTTACTTCCACAGAAGGAGTAACATTGTTCAATGCTTTTCTCCAAGTTTCCAGGCCATTTTCGCTGGTTTTTTTCTCAACCAGTTCCAATGCATCGTAGAAAATAGTGAACGCGATGCTCTTCTTTCCTTCGTACATCAGGTTGTTAACGAATTTGGTAACCTGTACATCCCTGAACTTAGGATCAGGAAGGATATATCTTTTCTTAGGTTTCGACTTTCTCATTTTGTCTTAATTTTTTTAACGAGGTTTCGTTTTGCAACTTATTCACCCTGAGGTAATGATCAGGATTACTTCCCTTTTATAAGATTTGAATTACTTAATAAAAGCAGAGAGAGTTACTTTTTATTTTTTCTTACCTTTTACTGGTGCTGCCGGAGCTTGTCCTGGTTTCGGGCGCTTAGCACCGTATTTAGAACGACGTTGTTTACGTCCGTTAACACCTGCGGTATCCAATGCACCACGGATGATGTGGTAACGAACACCTGGCAAATCCTTCACACGACCACCGCGGATCAATACGATCGAGTGCTCTTGCAGGTTGTGGCCTTCACCTGGGATGTAGGCATTCACCTCCTTGTTGTTCGACAGACGAACACGGGCTACTTTACGAAGCGCCGAGTTTGGCTTCTTAGGCGTAGTAGTGTACACCCGGGTGCACACGCCCCTGCGCTGAGGGCATGAATCCAAAGCCGGAGACTTGGATTTCCATGTAATGGTCTCTCTACCTTTACGGACTAATTGTGAAATAGTAGGCATTTAACAATTTGATTTTGATCCGGTTAGCAAACCGGTCGTTTGTTATATAAACACTTTTCCCGAAAAATCGGACTGCAAAAGTAATAAACCATCCTTGATTTACAAACCGTTAACAACTTTTTTTCATGCATTCCCCACCATTCATTGTCAGGAGTTGTCAGGTAATGGTCAGGAAATAGTCAAGTTGTTGTGAGATAGTAGTCAGGAAATGGTTAGTATGTAACCGTTGGATTTTGAACGTGGGGCGGGTTTAGGCCGCTAAATGCAGCAAAAAATCACGAAATGCTCATTTTTCGAATAAAATTCTTCCTATCTGGTATCCCGAATTTTATTTCCAATCGTTGTTTATTAGTATTGTTTTTCAGAAACCCAGTGCGCGTCGAATCGTTTGATTTTATACTCTACATTATGAAACTTTTCCGGAGTTACTTTACTCTCATAGTTTGTTTTGCTTCGTGTTTATACTTGTCCGGCTGCAACTCGGCGATGCAGGCATACAAAGACGGCCAAAAGAAATTTGCGAACGGAGAATATGACCTTGCCATCAAGGGTTTCCAGAAAGCGGCCGAAGCCAATATTGAGCCGGTACAGACGAGCTACCTGATCGCCGAATCCTACCGCCTCTCCAACCGCTTCAAGGAGGCTGTCCCCTACTACAAAAAAGCACTCGACGGTGGCATTACCAATCCCGATGCCCGTTTTCAGTATGCTTATGCATTGAAAACAACCGGGGACTATGCCGACGCCTCTGCCCAGTTTTCTGAATTTGCCAAAGGCCAGAATGTACCGCAGAACTTGCAGGAGCGCGCATTGCGCGAGGTGGAAATCCTGAAAATCGCCGATCGGTTGAAAACCACCAAAATGGAGGTCGAGCTGAAAGACCTTCCCCTCAACACCGCCGGTTCCGAGTTTTCGCCGACTGTGGTTGGTAACGAGCTCGTGTTTTCATCTTCCAAAAAGGAGAAAATCTACAAGAACAACGGCCAGCCGATGCTGGGCCTTTATAAAATCAACATCGCGTCCGACGCGGGCAACACACAGGGCAATCCGGTTGTTTTCAGCCAGGACATTTTCTCGCCTGACGCCAACGAAGGCTCACCCGCATTCTCGCCCGACGGCAAAACACTCGTTTTCGCAAGAGGTAATACCGGCAAAAAGAATGGCGGCGTGGACGTGGATCTTTACATGAGCCGCAATATCAACGGCCAATGGACGCCTCCCGCTATCCTGCCTATTAACGACTCGCTCGCCTGGGACGGCTCGCCCGCATTCTCGCGTGACGGCAAAACGCTCTATTTCGCCTCGAACCGTGCAGGCGGCGTAGGCGGCATCGACATTTACCGTACCAATATGGATGCCTCGGGCCGGTTCAGCCGCCCGGTGAATATGGGTCGGGATATTAATACCGTCGGCGACGACATGTTCCCTTATGTGGCAGAAGGCGGAAAGCTGTACTTTGCGTCCGACGGTCACCCTGGTCTCGGTAAGCTCGATTTGTTTTCAGCAACGAGAACACAAGGCGTGATCACGATCGAAAACATGGGGCTGCCATTTAATAGCCCGCAAGACGATTTTGGATTGGTATTTTACCAAAATCTGACCAAAGGCTTCTTCGCTTCCAACCGAGATGGTGGCAAGGGCGACGACGACATTTACTACTTCGCCGGACCGGAAGAAGAGGACACGACCAAAATCGCGAAACACAACGATCCGAACGACCCTCTTAATCCGAACAACCCGAATTTCATTAACGGCAAACGCAAAGTAGTGCGCTACTTCCTCGGCGGAACCGTTCTTGCGAATGGCGAAACCCCTACCCCGATCGACTCGGCTGTGGTACACATTCTTCCCGACACTTCGGATACGCAAATCGCCGAGTTCCCGACTGCGAAAGACGGCAAGTTTGGCCGGCAGCCGGTGGAAGAAGGCAAATCTTACCAGCTACTCGTCCAGCGCAAAGGGTATATCAGCAAGCGCGAGCTATTCTCGATGTCGGGCCGCAACATTCCGCCGATATTCCTGACCAAAGAATTGACGGATACCACATTCAATGTAACTATCAAACTCGATAAGCTGGAACTGAACAAAACCTTCGTTCTGGAAAACATCTACTACGATTTGAACAAATACAATATCCGCCCGGATGCCGCGGTGGAACTGGATAAACTGGTTCAAATCCTGAAAGACAATCCGACGATGACCATCGAGCTCAGCTCACACACGGATGCACGCGCGACCGACGCCTACAACATGACGCTCTCGCAAAACCGCGCCGAATCCGCGGTGGCCTATCTCGCTTCCAAAGGCATCGAAGCCGACAGAATGGAGGCCAAAGGTTACGGTGAAAGGGAGCTCATCATCCCCAATGCCAAGACCGAGGAAGAGCATCAGCGTAACCGTCGTACGGAATTCACGATCCTGAGTTATTGATTTACCCACCGTAGGAAAGCCCGCTGTGAACCGAACTATTCGCAGCGGGCTTTTTCGTATAATTGCATTTGTTAATATTTCCCAAAGAGTACTTATCAGTTTGTATTAATGGCCCGACGCATAATTTATTGGTTCCGGAATGATTTGAGGTTAAAGGATAACCAGGCGCTCTCTGCTGCCGTTGGCTCCACCGATGAAATCATCCCGGTATATGTTTTTGATCCCCTTCAATTTGAAAAAACAAAGCTCGGCTTCCGCAGAACCGGCGCATTACGTGCACGCTTCCTGATCGAATCCGTGGCTGAGCTCCGTGAAAATATCCGGCAAAAAGGCGGCGACCTGCTCATACGCGCGGGTAAACCCGAGGAGATCGTGGCCAAGCTCGCCGAAGATTACAATGCCGACTATGTTTATACCAGCAAGGAAATCGCCCCTCAGGAAACCCGCATTGAATCTTCATTGAGTAAAAACCTCAAAACCGCAAACGTCGACATCAAACTGTTCTGGATGGACACGATGATCAGCGCATTTGATCTACCATTCCGGGTATCGAAGCTGCCGTCGGCCTTTGCGGAGTTCGAACGCCTGCTGAGTAACGACCTTAAAATAAAGGATCAGTTCCCAACACCGGAGACAATTACGTTACCCACCGATTTCGAAGCAGGGGCCATTCCCGGGTTACCGGAACTGGGCATCGACCCGAATGAGATCCCGTTGGAAGCCTCGGGCGTATCACGCGGCGGAGAAACCCATGCATTGGCTGTTTTGAAGGAATATGTGGAGCAATATATCAAAAAAGACATTGCCTACCCTTCGGCGGAGCCGCTTACCGACACCCGGCTTTCCGACTGGCTTTCGCTGGGCTGCATTTCGGCATCCTACATTTATCGAAGTGTCAAAACAGCCCAATCGCACGCGGTAACGGAAGACGCCATCATCACTAACCTGCTGAAAAGGGAGTTCCTGCATTGGACATTGCTCCGTTTCGGCCCGCGGATGTTTAAGCCAAGCGGTGTGAAACATCATTTCAACCGCCGTTGGAAGAATGATAATGCCACATTTGAGAAATGGATAAAGGGGCAAACCGAGAGCGAGGCAATAAATAGCATTATCCAAAAGCTGGCTGCTACCGGCTTCATAACAGCAGCAGAGCGTGAATCCGCGGCTAAATACCTTGTCGACGACCTGGACATTAACTGGACCTGGGGTGCCATGTATTTTGAAAGCCTGCTGCTAGACTATGAGGCATCGGTCAATTGGGGCCGCTGGAACAACATCGCCCGTGTCGGTGAAGATTAATTTACCGGATTTTTACTTCAAAACCCGCCATCCCACGCTAGCAAGCCCATATTGCCTCTGGGGACCGGTTATGTAGTTTTTCTTAAAGATTTTGCTAGCTTTGGTCAACTTTGAACCACATTCAATAACTCTAAACTGAATATTAAAATGTCAAAAGGACTCATTGCAGTTATCGTCGTTGTTCTGATTCTCGGATTCGTTGGCTGCGGTAAATATAATGGCCTGGTACAGAAGGACGAGGTCGTAAAAGAGGCCTGGGCCGGAGTGGAAAGCCAATACCAGCGCCGTGCCGACCTTATCCCCAACCTCGTAAACACCGTAAAAGGTGCGGCCGATTTTGAAAAAAGCACATTGACAGCCGTGATCGAGGCACGTAGCAAGGCCACGCAAACGACGATCAATGCAGATCAGCTTACTCCTGAAAACATCGCCAAATTCCAGGCGGCGCAGGATCAGCTGAGCGGTTCATTGTCACGCCTGCTCGTTTCGGTCGAACAATATCCGCAGCTGAAAGCCAACCAGAACTTCCTCGAACTGCAAGCACAGCTCGAAGGCACTGAAAACCGCATTACCGTGGAACGCGGCAAGTTCAACACAGTCGTGAAAGACTATAACCAGGAAGTGCGCACCTTCCCGACCAACCTCTTCGCCGGGGTGTTCGGCTTCTCCCAGAAAGGCTACTTCACCGCCGCTCCGGGTTCCGAAAAAGCGCCTACCGTACAATTCTAAGTTTAGCGCCGGGCCCGTTTAAGCCCGGCGCAATGTTTTTTTCTCCATCGCATCAATCCGGCCCCATGGCAACCGAATCCCTATTTTTCACCGACGAGGAGCAGCAATACATTGTTGAGGCAATTCAGGAAGCAGAAAAACAGACTTCCGGTGAAGTGAAAGTTCATATTGAGAAGAAATGCCCCACGCCCGATGTCATGGAGCGGGCCAAGGAGGTATTCCTGTTCCTGCACCTGCACGAAACCGCAGAGCGGAACGGTGTATTGTTCTACCTCGCATATGAAGACCGGAAATTCGCTGTGCTGGGCGACAAGGGAATCGATGAAAAGGTAACTGCCGACTTTTGGGACAGCACCAAAGAGCTCCTCCGCAACCATTTCAAAGCCGGAGAATATAAGGAAGGGCTTCGCCACGGCATCCTGGAAGCCGGTTTACAATTGAAAAAACACTTCCCTTACCAGTCCGGCGACATCAATGAACTTCCGGATGATATTTCGTTCGGCCAATAGACTATGAAGCAATTCGTCATTTACCTACTGCTTGTCGTCGCGGCATTTGCCGGCGTGCAGGCGCAGGATATTCCCCCCAAGCCCGATCCTCCAAGGCTCGTCAACGACCTTGCCAACCAGCTTAGCCCCAACGAAAGGCAAATGCTGGAACAGAAACTCGTGGCTTACAACGACTCCACCTCCTCTCAGATCGTGATCGTAACCGTGCCGACATTAGGTGACTACCCTATCGCCGACTACGCATTCAAGCTCGGTACCGAATGGGGCGTGGGTCAGAAAGGCAAGAATAACGGTATCGTGCTGCTTTGGGCACCGAAAGAGCGAAAAGTATTTATCGCAACAGGCTATGGCCTCGAAGGCGCGGTGCCCGACGCTATTGCCAAGCGCATCGTCTCCCAGGTAATTACCCCGCAGTTCAAAGCAGGACAATTTTACCAGGGCCTTAACGACGGTGTCGATATGATATTCAAATATGCTTCGGGCGAGTACAAGGCAGATCCAAAGCAGGACAGCGGCGAAGGTGACGGCTTTCCTCCCCTGCTGATTGTCGTAATCATATTCATCATTATCCTCATCATTATATTCCGTAACCGGGGTGGCGGTGGCGGCAACCGCGGCTATCGTGATAGCGGGATTCCCCCTATATTCTTCCCCTACACCACGCATTCAGGTCGCGGTAGCTCATCGGGCAACTGGGGCGGAGGATTTGGAGGAGGAGATGGCGGAGGGTTTGGAGGATTCGGAGGCGGCAGTTTCGGAGGTGGCGGTGCAGGCGGAGATTATTAGTATTCCAAACAATCCATAATATGAAAGCGGGTAGAAGCATTGTTCTTCTGCCCGCTTTTGTTTTATGATCATAGCGCGACGTATAGTAGTGGCATACTTTTTTGTACATATTCCATGAATTATATCACCAAAACCTAAACAAAGTTTTATGGAAAGGAAAAGCAATACCGGTCTGGTAGTCGGATTGATCCTGATGACCATCCTGGCAGCAGTGTTCGGATACCTTTATTATAAGGAACACAACATTACCCAAAAGCAGGAAACTGACCTTACAGCCCGGGTTCAGGAACTTGCGGCCTCCGAAATCAAGCTGGATTCGATTTCCAAACAGCTCGACGCCCGCATTATGGAAGTACAAAACCTTGGCGGCGATATCGCTGAACTGCAAAAAGTGAAAGCCTCCCTGGAAAGCGACCGCGCCGCATTACGCAAAGGCAACGCGAACATGGGCCGGAAAATCAAAGAATATGAGGAATTTCTCACCAAAAAGGACACCGAGATCGCTCAGCTTCGGGAAGAAAACCAGCAGCTGATCAGCCAGAACGAAGGCCTCACGCAGGAGCGAAACGAATTACAGACCAGCCGCCAGGCGGTACGCGACTCGCTAACGGGCGTTCAGGCCCAGAACACCGAACTTGAATCGAAGGTAACCATGGCCGCCGCCTTGCGTGCACGTAACGTGAAGGTGTATGCGGTATCGTCCAAAGGCAAAGTGCGCGAGGGCGAAAATGTAAAGTCGAAGAGAGTGGATAAAGTACGCGTGGACTTCATTCTCGAAAAGAACCCGCTCACCGCGACGGACAATAAGACCATCTATCTTCGCATCATCGACCCTAGCGGGGCTACCATTTCGGATACTAAAACCGGCTCCGGCGTTTTCCAATATAACGGCCAGGAACAGGGTTATACCATCAGCAAAGATGTGTTGTATTCCAACAACAACCAGGACGTAAGCATTATGTATGACCGCGACGCGCCGTTCACGTCAGGCAAGTATACCATCGAGCTCTATTCCGAGGGATTTTCCATCGGCGAAGGGTCGTTCTCCGTTAAGTAAGCCGGTCGTAAAACGTTTATTCACAGCGGTAGCAGTCATTACAAACTGCTACCGCTTTTATTTTTATGATTGATTGATATTTACCCATAATTCCTATCTTGCACGATAAAAACGTCTGTTTACAACCCCAAAAACCAAATAAAACACTTCTCTTTCTATGTCTTCACAGATTTCCCAAAAACATCCCAAAGGACTGTATGTCTTGTTCTTTGCCGAAATGTGGGAACGTTTCAGCTATTACGGCATGCGGGCCATTCTTCTGCTTTTTCTCCTCGATAATATCAAAGGCGGAATGGGAATGAGTGCAGCCGAAGGGACGGCTATTTACGGACTTTATACCGCCTCCGTTTATTTGCTCACACTGCCCGGGGGCTGGTTGGCAGACAATATTCTGGGCCAGAAAAAAGCCATATGGTATGGAGGTATCGTCATCATGCTGGGGCATATTATCCTGGCAGTACCCGCCGGACCGGCCATATTCTTTCTCGGACTAAGCACGGTAGCGATCGGGACCGGACTTTTGAAACCGAATATCAGCTCCATTGTCGGCGAGCTTTACCCCGAAGGTGGGGCACGTCGCGACGCGGCATTTTCTATCTTCTATATGGGGATCAACCTTGGCTCGTTCCTGGGGATCGCCATCGTGGGTTACCTGGGTGAAAAGGTCAACTGGCACATGGGCTTCGGCGCTGCCGCAATCGGTATGTTACTTGGATTGATCGTCTTCCGCTATGGAAGCGCTACGTACCTGAAAGGGCTTGGTGAAGTGCCGTCAGCGAAGGAGGCCAGCGAAGAGGCCCTTGAACCTGCATCAAGCAGCAACAAAATGCTGGGTTACGGTCTGATCGCGTTGCTGGTCGTGTTCCTGATCGTGCTGCAATCGACAGGTACTATTAATATGACTACCGCTCAGGGGCTCGCGCAAGGCGCCGGTATCATTATCGTGTCCATTTCTGCTGCTTACTTCCTGTTTATCCTCGTAGCGGGTGGACTTACGCGCGTGGAGAAATACCGCGTTGGCGTACTCATTATTCTTTTTCTTGCCATTGCATTGTTCTGGGCGGGTTACGAGCAGGCCGGTACTTCGTTGCAGATTTTCGCGGAGCGGCACACCCAACGCATGATCGGCGGCTGGGAAGTGCCTTCGAGTTGGTTCCAGAACTTCCAGCCTACTTTCGTACTGATCTTCGCGCCTGTGCTCGCGAGCCTTTGGATATCGCTTTCTTCTAAAAACCGTAACCCTTCCATTCCCGTCAAGTTTGCGATGGGCTTGATATTACTTGGTCTAAGCTTTTTCGTGATGGTAGCGGCCTCGAATATTGCCGTGAAAGGCGAGCTTGCTTCACCATTCTTCCTCACATTTACTTATTTCCTCCATACCATCGGAGAGCTTTGCGTGAGTCCGGTTGGGTTGAGCTCCTACACCAAACTGGCCCCAAAGCGTTACGTGAGTCAGTTAATGGGTATCTGGTTCGTGGGTGCGTCGCTGGGTAATCTGATCGCCGGACTCTTCGCAGGCGGTTTCGACGAATCCAATATCCTGCAAATGCCGGCACTGTTCAACCAGGTGGCGATTATTACGACCATTTTTGGCCTGATCCTGCTCGTATTCTGGAAGCCGATCAAAGGCTGGATGGGCGGCATTCACTAAGTCTTTTATATACTTCAAAAACAAATACATCAAAAAATGAAATCAGCTGCATTCCGTGCTGCCGCTCTGGCCCTTGTGGTAAGCCTGGCAGGATGTAAAAAAGAAAAGGAAGAAACCGACACTACCAAAGTACCTGGCTTCGATGTGAGCTCGCTCGATTCAACAGCTAAAGCCTGCGATGACTTCGATACCTATGCCAACGGCGGCTGGAAAAAGAAAAACCCGATTCCAGGCACGGAAAGCCGTTGGGGCGCATTCGGGATTTTGGATAAGGAGAACAAAGAAGTGCGCCTGAAAGGTATTATCGAAGAGATTACCAAGGTTCAGGACCGCAAGAAAGGTACCGAAGAGCAGCAGATCGCCGATTACTACCAGTCGTTCCTCGATACTGCGACCGTAGAGAAGCGCGCATTGGAACCGTTGACGCCTTACCTCGACAAAATCAATGCGGTGACTTCGCTGAAAGACCTGGCAGCAGTAGCAGGCGAAATGCAGAAGGTGGGTGTGGAAACCGTAACAGGCTTCGGCGTGGAAGGTGATTTGAGAAACAGCAAAGTTAATATCCTTTACCAGGGACAGGACGGCCTGAGCCTTGGCGAGCGCAGCTACTACGATCGTACGGATTCCAGCACGGTGAAAGTACGCAGTGAGTTTGTGAAGCACGTTGACAAGATGTTCTCGATGGCCGGTTTTACCGAAACTAATCCGGGCCAGGCTGTCCTCGACTTCGAAACCAAAGTAGCGAAGCTGCAACTGACCAATGTGGAGCTGCGCGACCCGGTGAAGACTTATAACAAAATGGCCTTCGCCGATTTCGAAAAACTTATTCCCGATTTCGACCAAAAGGCATTTGCAGATAAGCAGGATATCAAAACCGACACTTTGATTGTCCAGAACAAACCTTATTTGCAAAACCTGAACAAGCTGTTGAAGGCAACGCCGACTGCGACGCTGAAACTGTATTCCAAATGGCAGTTGCTCTCAACTTTCGCAGGTTATTTACCTAAAAAGTTCGATCAGGAGGATTTCCGCTTCTTCGCAACGGTAATGCGGGGTACCAAGCAGCAGAAAGGCCGCGTGGAGCGTGCGATCCGTTCCACCGATGGTTTGCTGGGTATGCCGCTGGGTAAACTCTTCGTGAAGAAGTACTTCCCGGAAGAGGATAAGAAGAAGGTTTCTGAAATGATCGAAAACGTGCGCACCGTATATGGCGAGCGCATCGACAAGCTGACCTGGATGAGCGATTCGACCAAGGCAAAGGCGCATAAAAAGCTCAAAGCATTTACCTATAAAATCGGCTATCCTGATAAATGGAAAGATTATTCGTCGATTGAGATCGCGCCGGACAAGCTATTCGAGAACGTGATTTCAGCTTCGCTTTTTGCCCACAAGGAGAATGTGGAAAAGATCGGCAAGGAAGTGGATAAAAAAGAATGGCTCATGACCCCGCAGACGGTGAACGCCTACTACAACCCGCTAAACAACGAGGTGGTATTTCCAGCCGGTATTCTGCAACCGCCATTCTATAACCGCAATGCGGATGACGCGATCAACTATGGCGGTATCATTGCCGTGATCGGTCATGAATTTACCCACGGTTTCGACGACCAGGGTTCGCAGTTCGACGACGAAGGCAACCTCAAAAACTGGTGGACTGCCGCCGACCGCGCCAACTTCGACAAGCTGACCAAACGTTACATCGACTATTTCAGCGGCATCGAAGCATTGCCCGGTTTCAAGATCAACGGCGCTTTGACCATCGGAGAAAACGTAGCCGACCTGGGCGGCCTGACATTGGCCTATTATGCTTTGGAAAAATCCTTCAACGGGAAAGAGCCGGCTCCGATTGACGGATTTACCTGGCAACAGCGGTTCTTCCTCGGCTGGGCGCAGGTATGGCATATGAACACCACCGACGAAGCATTGCGTAACCAGGTCCAAACCGACCCGCATTCACCCGCCCGCGACCGCATCAACGGCCCGTTGCCGCATTTGAAAGAATTCCAGGCTGCATGGAGCTGCGGCGCCGGAAGCAAGATGATATTGCCTGATTCGTCACGTATCGTGATCTGGTAAAAAGCTTATGAGTTTAGCGTTTATGAGTTAAAAGTCCGGAGAAGATTCAACACTTAACTTTGAACTCTAAACTCATAAACGCTCATCTCATTTTCCAGCAAGATATTTGTTCCGATAAGCACTCGGACTACACCCCTTAGCCTGCCTGAATTGGCGGGCTATGTTTTTGCTATCCCCCAGCCCCATATCCAGCGCAATTTCAAATACCGACATGTCGGTATCGAGCAACTTCTGCGTGAATTTCTCGATCCGCAGGTTGAAGATGTATTTGTAAATCGGGTAGCCCGTAATTTCCAGAAAACGCTTTTCCAACGCCCTGCGCGAAAGCGGTACTTGCTTCACCACTTCATCCACATGCAGGTTTTTGTCGATATTCTGGTGAATGTATTTTAAGGATGAAGCAATGTGGTCATCGGCGGTCGCGTAAATGTCGGTCGAATGCCGGGTAATGACCTGGGTCGGGCGTACTACCACGTCGTAATAGTCCGTGGTGCCGTGCCTGATCATGTGATCGAGCAGTTTGGCGGCGTCATAGCCCCCTTTTTCCACATCGAGTGCAATACTCGAAAGCGGAGGATCGGACAAGTCGCAGATCATTTCATCATTATCCACACCCAGCACGGCCACTTCCTCCGGTATGCGTATGCCCACGTGCCTGCACGCCTCCGTGATGTGCTGGCCCTGATTATCGTCGCAAGTCATGAGGCCGATCGGCTTCGGCAGCGATTTCAGCCAGCGGCTCAGCGAGCTGGGTTTATAATACCAAAGCTCCGTAGAACGCGACTTTTTGTGCTCGAAGTAATGCACTTTGTGCCCCTTCCTGCGCAAATGCTCTTCAAAGCCTTCCGCGCGCTCACGCGACCACACAATATCGTTGAAACCGTAGAATGCAAAGTTTGTAAAGCCTTTTTTGAGGAAGTAATCGGCGCCCATTTGCCCGGCCTCATGGTAGGCACCGGTAATGTTGGGAATTTCAGTAAAACGTTCTTTAAAGTCCTGCGCGATGACCGGAATCCCGGCCCGAACGATCTTGTCGATCTCCTTATTATACAATTGTCCTACAATCCCATCCGCTCCCCATTCCAACGCCCATTTCAGGATACCATCAATCCCGATCGTCTCGCGATGGAAAAGCGGCATGCGGCAGAAGATCCATGGCCCGAATTCTTTGGAATACGCATTAATTCCCTTCATCAGGCTCTTACTGTATTCTTCGGCAAAATCGAGCAGGAGAATAATTTTGTACATATAAATACCCTTTCAACCGAGCTTGAACAGCTCCTTCACGCTCGATACCGTTTCATTGTTGACCAGCGGTTTGGCCCACATTCCAATACTTAAAATATAACCCAGCGGAATCAGCAGGAAAAGCATCGCAAAGCGCAGCCCCACCAACTCCCCTAACCCGCCGACGATCAGCGGCACGACCGCACCACCTGCAATGCCCGCGCATAGAATGCCGGAAAATGTACCGTGGTGTTTTGGAACGGAGTTTAATGCCAGTGAGAATATCACCGAATACATCACGGAAGCAAAAAAACCCGCCATCGGGAAGCCGATCAAAGCCATTTCTTTTGATCCGAACAAGGCCATCAGCAACGACGCAATGCCT
>DATMSL010000673.1:0-5396 GCA_035565435.1 Dyadobacter sp.
CTTACTCGAATTGATGGAGTCGAGTTTCCGGGAAAATGCCGATAAGGCTGCTTTTACGAATATGGATAAAAAGCTGACTTTCGGGCAATTGGATGAACTCTCAAAGAATTTTGCCGCATACCTCCAAAGCGTCGGCCTGAAACAGGGCGACCGCATTGCCTTACAAATGCCGAATCTGTTGCAATACCCCGTCGTGATGATGGGCTCGCTGCGTGCAGGGCTAACAATCGTGAATACGAACCCGCTGTATACACCGCGTGAAATGCAGCACCAGTTCAAGGATTCGGGGGCGAAGGCGATTGTCATACTGGCCAATTTTGCGTCAAACCTGGAAAAGGTCATTGCCAACACCAATATCGAGCACGTAATCATTTCCGAAATCGGCGATATGCTGGGCTTCCCCAAAAAGCTGATCGTGAATGCGGTGGTAAAGTACGTCAAGAAGATGGTGCCTGCTTACCACCTTAAAAACACGGTGACACTCGCCCAGGCCTTATCAGCCGGCTCCGGCGTCACCTATCAGAGACCGAACGTTTCCGGTCTCGATATCGCATTTATCCAATATACCGGCGGTACCACCGGCGTATCTAAAGGTGCCATGCTTACGCACAGGAACCTGATCGCCAATGTGGAGGGCGTTAATGAATGGCTGATGTCCAAAATGCGCAACTCGGAAACTACCGGGCAGCTGACGCTCATTGCCGCATTGCCACTATACCACGTCTTTGCGATGACAATCAACGGATTGTGTGGTATCAAATGGGGAGCATTGAATGTGCTGATCACGAATCCGAAAGATATTCCTGCATTTATTAAAGAATTAAAAAAATACACATTCCATATTTTCCCGGGCCTGAACACGCTCTTTAATGGCTTGCTGAACAACCAGGAATTTGCTTCGGTAGATTTCTCGAACCTTAAAATCACGATCGCGGGCGGCATGGCGCTGCAAAAGATCGTCGCGGAGCGCTGGGAAAAAGCTACCGGCTGCCCGCTGGTGGAAGGTTATGGGCTTTCAGAAACCTCACCGGTACTCTCAGTGAACCCGTTGAACGGCAAACACAAGCAGGGTACCATTGGCCTGCCGTTCCCGAGTACTGAAATGCGTATCCTTGGCGAAGACGACAAATGGCTGCCGGTAGGAGAACGCGGGGAAATTTGCGCGAAAGGCCCGCAGATTATGCTTGGCTACTACAACCGTCCCGATGAAACTGCCAAAGTGATCCTGGAAGACGAAAGCGGCCGGTGGTTCAAAACAGGAGACATCGGTATCGAGGATCCGGACGGCTTTTTCAAGATCGTGGACCGGAAAAAGGATATGATCCTCGTTTCGGGGTTCAACGTTTATCCCAATGAAATAGAAGATGTGGTAGCCCAATGCCCCGGCGTTGCGGAAGTGGCCTGCGTGGGCATTCCGGACGAAAAATCAGGGGAAATGGTGAAAATTTTTGTAGTCAAAAAAGACCCCGAACTGACCGAGGAAAAGGTAAAAGCATACTGCAAGGAAAACCTCACAGGTTACAAGAATCCCCGGCAGATCGAGTTCCGGAAAGAGCTTCCCAAAACCAATGTTGGTAAGATACTCCGCCGCGCGCTGCGCGAGGAGGAAATGGCGAAAGTTAGCCATTAGGACCACAAACGGGCGAAGGTTTAGTATATTTAGGCAAACAAGTTCTCAACCTTGAATGCAAATCTATATGAATCTACACCGGAAAACTTTGGTATTACTACATGGTCATGGCATAGATGACACGATTTGGGACAGCCTCGACGCTGCCATAAATGACTCTTACACGGTAGTAAGACCGAACATTTCGCTACTTACTTCATGCCAGTCAGTGGAGGAATATGCGGACGAGCTGCATCGCTTCCTGACCAACGCCAACATCCAGAAATGCACATTGATCGGCCATTCGATGGGTGGCTATATTTCCCTGGCATTTGCTGAAAAATATGCGGACATGCTCGAAGGTTTCGGGCTTTTCCATTCCACAGCCTACGCAGATGATGACGCAAAAAAACATCAGCGCGACCAGATGATTGATTTGCTAAGGACCTATGGTACCGAGTCGTTCGTCAAAAGTACTGCCGCAAACCTTTTCGGCGAGCGCTACAAAGAGCTCTATCCAGAGCGTGTCAAAGAACACATCGCATATTTCGGGAAACTCCCTGCCGAAGCGCTCATCGCTGGTATCACGGCCATGCGCAACCGTCCGGACCGTACGGCGGTGCTATCCAGCCTGCCTTTCCCTGTTTTATTCATCATCGGAATGCAGGATAAGCTGATCCCCTTCGAGAGCGTCATCGAACTCGCCGAATTCCCGAAAAAGAGCTATCCGCTGATCTTCGCCGAAGCAGGTCATATGGGCATGGTGGAACGTCCGGATGCCACGGCCAGGATGATCAACTGGTATATGAGTAAAATTTAACAGAAGAAAAAGGAGAATTTCTCATCAAAAACAGGCCATTATGCGTTACCACTCATATACTAATGGCCTGTTTATCTTTTAGCTATGCAAAAATCTACCACCTCTGTCCTGCTGCGTAAACTTTCCTTTCTGCTGCTGTGGAGCCTGCTCATCCTTAACTCCTGCAAGGATGACGATACCAAACTGGTGCCGCCTACCGAGGAAAATGTTTATCTAAAAGAAAGTACTTCGGTTACGACGTTAACCAAAGAACAAATCATTCAAAAAGCCGGAACATTAGGCGGGTTAGCGAGTGCGTATGTAAAAAATGGGGTTAGGGTCTATAAAATAACCTACAAAACCAAAAACACCGATGGCGCTGAAATAACTGCTTCGGGCGCGCTGGTATTGCCTGTGGTTGAGGGCCCCGTATCGATGATCAGCGTGCAGCATGGAACCATCACCAACAAGAATGAAGCACCATCCCTCTTCCAGGATGGTACGGAGGGGGCATCGTTCGGGTCCCTTTTCGGCTCAATGGGGTATATTATAGCATATCCCGACTACATTGGCTATGGCGCTTCCGACAATCTCCCGCACCCGTACGAGCATGCTGCGAGCCTCGCATCGGCATCCCTGGATATGATCCGCGCCTGCAAAGAATTTCTGCGAGGCCAAACGGAAGTCAAATGGGATGAGAAATTATACATTGCGGGCTACTCGGAAGGCGGCTACGCGACGATGGCACTGCAAAAAAAGATCGAAGAAGAGGCCGCGACGGAATTCAATCTTCGGGCGTCAAGCTGCGGGGCGGGTGCGTACGATAAAACCGCGTTCATGAAATACATCATCAATTCCCCCACACAAGGCATTTCATCCTACAACTCCCTGTATCTGTGGGTATTATTAACGTATGACAGAATATATAAGCTGAACAAACCGTCCACATACTATTTCACCGATAAGTACGCGTCCCAAATCGCACAAAACGGCGTTAACGTGACAATCAACGAAAGTTTCAGCAACATCCTCAACGATTCTTTCAAAAAACAACTCAACGACGGCACCGATAAGGGATTCATCGATGCCATTGCTGATAACGATGTTTACAATTGGAAGCCGAAAACGCCAACAAGGCTCTATCATGGAGATGCGGATCAGCTGGTTTTCTTTTTCAATTCCCAGAATGCCTACAATGCGATGCAAAAACTGGGCGCTACCAACGTGGAGTTGTTCAAGTATCCGACAGGCACTCATAGCAGCACGGTTCTTTTCTTTCTCACCGGCACTCAGGATTTTTTCGCCAATGTTCAGTAATTATTCAGGTATATTTGCATCCCACTAATTTCATAGGGTAAATATGCTTTTTACAGCTAAGTTTTCTACATTTTCTTTCCGGCGGGCATTCTTTCAGTCCGTTCGATGTTGTTGATTTACGCTTTCAAAAAGTGGCCGGACCGCCGGTAACTTTATATACGTACCTTTTTTGAATCACAACATCACGAATACACCATGTCATCATTACTGGATCTGGTAGGCAATACACCCCTGGTTGAATTACGAAGAGTTAATCCCAATCCCAATGTCCGCATATTCGGCAAGCTGGAAGGTAACAATCCCGGCGGCAGCGTGAAAGACCGCGCGGCATATAGCATGATCAAAGGCGCGCTCGAACGCGGCGAAGTAAAGTCCGGCATGAAGCTCGTGGAAGCGACCAGCGGCAACACCGGCATTGCACTTGCCATGATCGCCCGGCTTTTCGACCTCGAAATCGAGCTACTGATGCCGCAAAGCTCCACCCGCGAGCGCGTGCTCACGATGGAGGCATTCGGAGCAAAGGTGATCCTCACCGAAACAATGGAAAGCGCCCGTGACCTGGCCGAAGAAAAAGCGGCCGCCGGCGACTATTTCATGCTCAACCAGTTTGCCAACCCCGATAACTGGAAAGCGCATTACCGAACCACAGGCCCTGAAATTTACCGCGATACCAACCAGCAGATCACCCACTTCGTATCTTCAATGGGCACGACCGGCACCATTATGGGGGTCTCGCGCTATTTGAAAGAACAAAACAGCAATATCCAGATTGTCGGCTGCCAGCCCAACGACGGGTCGAGTATCCCCGGCATCCGCAAGTGGCCGGTGGAATATCTCCCCAAAATATTTGAAAAAGAGCGTGTAGACCGCGTGATCGAAGTGTCGCAGGAGGATGCTACGCTTACTACCCGGCGCCTGGCCAACGAAGAAGCGATTTTTGCCGGAATGAGCAGCGGAGGCGCTGCCTGGGCTGCCATAGAGCTGGCGAAGGAATTGAAAGAAGGCGTGATCGTCTTCATTATCTGCGACCGCGGTGACCGGTACTTGTCGAGCGAGCTGTTTGGGTAATACTTCGGCTGTCGGCTGTCGGCTATCAAACTAAAAAAAGCCGATAGCCGATGGCCGAAAGCCGAAGTTCCCTCAAAACCATCCCGATCCCAAATTCCGGAAAGGCCAGGGAATAGCTACCAGGATAATGATCAACGCCAATGTATAGAAGTACAATACCGTCCGGTGCTTGTCTGCACCTGTGAGTTTCTTCGAACGTACTCTTCCCACAGTAATGAGCACGATGGCGATCAGCATCATAAATACGTGTTCTATCGAATAAAAACGAAATACTTTCTCGCTGATCAGATCGAAGTTAACTTTGGAGCTCATGAAATACAGCACCAGTCCGATCAACAACTGCGTGTGGGTTGCGATGAGGGTAAAGAGGTACAGCTTGCTGTCGCCCTGGCTGCCCTTCTGCCAGTTGGAGTACGCTGTGAAAATCGCTGCAATCAAAAGTCCTAACACCACATAACGGAGGCCCGAATGGGCGTGTAGAAGAATATTCATGATAATACTGGTTACGGTGAATAAGTATATGCATGCAAATGTAACTCGCAAACATAAATTTTTATAAAATGATCGTCTATAACATCACAGTCAATATCAGCTACCAGGCCG
>DATMSL010000674.1:0-9626 GCA_035565435.1 Dyadobacter sp.
ATTTTTGCAACAGTATGTTTACATAACAAACCTAACTTTAAACTTAATTTATGAGGAAGACTTTATGCTCCTTAGTGGGTTGTTTGCTGCTATTTCTGACGCAGCTTCACGCCCAGGATCTCGCCGTGACCGGCAAGGTCACCGCCGACGACGGCTCGACACTTCCGGGTGTTAACATTTCTTTGAAAGGTACTACTCGTGGTACTACCACCGACACCCAGGGCCAATACACAATTTCCACCTCAACCGGTGCTACGCTCGTTTTTAGTTTTATCGGTTTTCAAACACAGGAAGTGATCGTTGGAAACCAGTCCGTCATCAACGTCGCACTAAAAAGTGACGTCAGCCAGCTTCAGGAAGTTGTGGTAACGGCTCTCGGACAAGAGCGTAAGAGAAATGAGCTTGTCTACGCGGCCCAGCAGATCAACAACGAGCAGATCGTACAGGCCCGTAACCCGAACGTCATGAATGCGCTCGCAGGTAAAATCGCCGGTCTTGATATCAAAACGAACAACAACATGGGTGGCTCGACCAGCGCGATCATCCGTGGTTACAAATCCATTACCGGTAACAACCAGGCACTGTGGGTAATCGACGGTGTACCTGTTACCAATGCCAATACCAACTCCTCCGACCAGCAGACAGGTCGCGCCGGTACCGACTATGGTAATGCTGCTTCCGATATCAACCCGGACAACATCGCGTCTGTCAACGTACTGAAAGGTGCGGCGGCTACCGCATTGTACGGTTCGCGTGCTTCTAACGGGGTAATCCTCGTTACCACCAAGCAAGGTCGTAAAAACAGCTTCGACGTAACCGTGAACAGTGGTGTTACCTGGGGCAAGATCGACAAAAGCACTTATGTGAAATACCAGAAGGAATATGGTGCAGGCTATGGCGGCGACGGTGCGAAAGACCAGTTCTACCGCGGCAATCTGGGCTCCGGTGAAGGCGATATTGCTGTGTTTGATGCCGACGCTTCTTTCGGGGCGAAATTTGACCCGAACAGACTGGTATACCAATGGGACGCGATCGATCCATCATCTCCTACCTTCGGTAAAATGACTCCATGGGTTGCTGCTAAAAACGGACCGGATGCATTCTTCGAAACAGCTGTAACATCCAACCAGAGCGTAAGCATCCTGGGTGGCGGCGAAAACACGACATTTAAAGTAGGCTATACCCGCAGCGACGAAAAAGGTGTGCTCCCAAACAGTAAGCTGGGCAAAAACCTTTTCAACTTCTCGGCTTCATTTGACCTGACCAAGAAGCTGACGATCTCTGCCAATGCCAACTACTCGCAAGTGAAAGGTGTAGGACGTTACGGAACAGGTTATGATGGTAAGAACCCTAACCAGCAGTTCAGACAATGGTTCCAGACCAATGTTGACCTGCTCGAACAGAAAGCGGCCTATTTCAGAAACAGACAGGATGTAACCTGGAACTGGGGAGATCCAACCGCTCCATTCGATGATAACGGTCCGATTTACTCGGAAAACCCCTACTTCGCACGTTACGAGAACTTCTCGAATGACTCCCGCGATAACTTTTTCGGTTACGCAGCAGCGGTTTACAAAATCGCTCCATGGGTTGACCTTACTACCCGTTTCGCCTACAACGGCACTCAGGATATGCAGGAAGAGCGCATCGCATTCGGCAGCTCCGACCCAGCACAATACAAGCGCTATAACAGAGGTTTCAATGAGACCAACCTTGATGTAATTTTCAACTTTCGCAAAGCCATCACGAAGGACATTAACTTCTCCGGTTTGGCAGGTGGAAGCATGCGCCGCTCGACAGAAAATACGATCCGCGCCCAAACAAATGGCGGTATGGTCGTTCCAGGCCTGTTCTCGCTTTCGAACTCGGCTAACCCGATCGAGGCACCTTCCGAAGCGTACAGAAGAATTGGTGTAGATGGTCTTTACGCACAGGCTTCATTTGGTTATAAGGACCTCGTAAACCTTGATCTTACTGCAAGACAAGACAAATCGACGACTTTGGTCAAAGGTCATAACACGTATTTCTATCCAGCTATTGGAGCTAACTTCAACATTTCCAACCTCGAAGGGATGAAAAGACTCAGCTGGCTGACCATGGCGAAACTGAGCGCCAACTATGCGGAAGTAGGTAACGATGCGGCATGGGGTAGTACCATCGACGTGTATGACAAGCCAACCGGTCTCGGTAGTGTTCCCTATTTCACGCTAAGAAATACAAAAAACAATAGTGACCTGAAACCGGAAAGAACGAAAAACTACGAATTCGGTCTTGAAAGTGCATTCCTGAACGACCGCGTAGGTTTCAACTTCACTTACTACCGCTCAGCGACCCTCGATCAGATCCTTCCGGTATCGATCACTGCCGCAACCGGCTATGCATTCCGTTATGTAAACTCAGGTGAAGTACAAAACAAGGGTATCGAAATCTCTGCATACGTGACGCCAATCAAAGTTCAGGACTTCTCATGGACTCTCAATGTGAACTTTGCAAGAAACCGTAACAAGGTGATCAGCCTGTATGGAGAAGGTGATACGAGAGTAACCAATGTGCAGATCGCGAGTCTTCAGGGAGGTGTATCTATTAATGCTGCGGAAGGCCAGCCATTTGGTGTGATCCGTGGAACGAATTTCGAATACCATAAAGATAATGGCCAGAAAATCGTAAGACCTAACGGCTTGTACAAAGCAACTTCCAGCTCTTCCGAAATCATCGGCAATCCGAACCCGGACTGGATCGCAGGTGTGAGCAATACATTGAAATATAAGACACTGTCCCTGAGTTTCCTTCTTGACATCCGTCATGGTGGCGATGTGTGGTCATTGGATCAATGGTATGGTGAAGGAACCGGTCTTTATCCTATTACGGCAGGTTTGAACGAGCTGGGCAATCCTAAAAGATCCCCTGTTTCACAAGGTGGTGGTGTATTGTTCCCCGGCGTGCAGGAAGACGGAACGCCTAACACTGTACGTGCTGCCAACGTAGACGGAAACGGTGCGACCGCATACGGTTACCCAGGCAACCCGCCAAGAGCGATGTACATTTACGATGCTAGCTATATCAAACTGAGAGAGGTTGCACTTACCTACGCGCTTCCTCAGGCGATCGTAAGCAAACTCCGTGCATTCAAAGAGATCGACATCTCCGTAATCGGACGTAACCTTTGGATCATTCACAAAAACATGGAATTCCAGGATCCCGAAGAAGGTCTGGGCTCAGGTTTGCTGAATGGCGCGGGTGGTTACCAAAGCGGTGCTTACCCGGCTGTAAGAAACTATGGTTTCAATGTTAAATTCCGTTTCTAAGCGATATGAAAAAATTAATCATTCTTTTCCTCCCGTTCCTGATGCTGACGGCATGCGTCGACAGCCTGGACGACTATAATGTGGATACCAAGCGTCCATCTACGGCACCGCCTGTTACCTTTTTCTCGAATGCATTGAAAGGCCTGGCCGATACGCTCACCAGCCCGAACGTCAATGTAAACAACTACCGTCTGTACGTTCAGCAATGGACAACAACCACTTACCTGGACGAGCCTCGCTATAACGTTACGGCGCGTATCATTCCGGAATCATTCTGGCGTGGATTGTACAAAGGCGTTATCGCTGATTTGAATGAGTCGAGAAGACTTATTAATGCAGATGCGCTTCTCTCAGCAGCAACCAAGGATGTGCAGCTTGCACAAATCGAAATCGTGGAAGTGATGACTTGGGCTGCATTGGTAAACACTTTCGGTAACATCCCTTATTCTGAGGCTATGAATCCGGAAAACCCGCTGCCTAAGTACGATGATGCCAAGACAATATATGACGCGCTCCTCGTTCGTCTGGAGGCAGCCCTGCCAAAGCTGGAATCGAAAGGAACGCCATTCGGCGATGGCGACCTGCTTTACAAAGGAAAGATCCCGCAATGGGTGAAATTCGGGAACTCGCTGAAACTGAAACTGGCGATGATCATCGCCGACAGCGATCCAGACAAAGCAAAAAAAATGGTAGCCGAAGCAGTGCCAAAAGTATTTACCAGCAATGCTGACAAAGCGGCTTTCCCTTACATTTCGACACCGCCGAACTATAACCCGGTTGCCCAAAACATGAACTCGCTTTACACGAGCCGCCAGGATTTCATTCCTTCCGCAACCATCGTGAACCCAATGAACGAGTTGAATGATCCGAGAAGACCTTACTTCTTTACAACCATCGGAGACAAATACGTAGGCGGACAATACGGCTTTTTGAATACCTACTCTGCCTTCTCACACGTGAGTGACAAAATTATTGATCCTGCTTTTGAAGGTCTCCTGCTCGACTATCCGGAAGTGGAGTTCCTTCTTGCGGAAGCTGTTGAAAGAGGTTTCATTGCCGGCTCGGCTGCCGACCACTATAACAAGGCTGTTACAGCGTCGATCACCTACTGGGGCGGCACCGCGGCGGAAGCTGCGGCATACCTGGCGCAACCCAAAGTCGCCTATGCAACGGCTGCTCCTACCTGGAAAGAAAAAATCGGCTTCCAGAAATGGATTGCCCTTTATAACAGAGGTTGGGAATCGTGGGTTGAGTGGAGAAGACTTGACTACCCTAAACTGTCCCCTCCGTCAGGCGGGAATGTACCGGCTGGTCTGGCCATCCCTGTGCGTATGATCTACCCGATCGTAGAGCAAACCCTCAATGGCGCGAACCGCGAAGCAGCGGCAAGCGCGATCGGCGGCGACCTCGCTTCGACCAAATTGTGGTGGGATAAATTCTGATATCCAAACCAATGATATGCAGAGAGGCGGGCTTCGGTCCGCCTCTCTTTTTTGTAGTAATCACAATCCGCCTGGGGATAGTATACCGATTAAAAGCTCAACCCTGCCGGACGCTGGATGCATTCCTGAAATGCGCTTTTGATCATTGTAAATTCAGAGTCATAAGGTTTTTCGAAGCCCTTCCACTTACAAACCTGACTTTGATGAAATCACTGCTACTCATGATCGGGGCCGGTATGCTCGTGCTCTTTTTCAACATTGCCCACGCGCAAACGCGCGAACTAACCGGCAGGGTTACCGCCGAAGACGGATCAGCATTACCCGGTGTCAATATCTCATTGAAGAACACGACAAAGGGTACGATCACCGATGACAAAGGCCAATACGCTATCTCGGCCGAACCTGGTTCCACTCTCGTTTTCAGTTTTATTGGCTTCAAAAGCAAGGAAGCGCCGGTCGGAAACCAAACAAGGCTGGACATAATCCTGACCAACGATGAAACGCAACTTCAGGAAATAGTCATCACTTCACTCGGCATTGCCCGCGAAAAGAAAGCGCTCGGTTATGCAGTACAGGAAATCAAAGCCGACAAACTCACGCTCGCGCGTGACCCGAATATCGGCAACGCACTCGCCGGCAAAATTGCCGGTGTACAAGTGCTGGGCCAGTCGGCAGCAAAGTTCGGCACACCCAGCATCCGAATCCGGGGAATCAACTCGCTGACCGGCAGTGACCCGCTTTATGTGGTAGACGGCACACCAACGGACATCAGCATGGTAAATATGGATGATGTGGAATCGCTTACTGTTCTCAAGGGCCCCTCTGCCACTGCACTATATGGCAATCGCGCGTCGGCGGGTGTGGTGGTAGTCACTACTAAAAGAGGGAAACAGGGTGAAACTTCCTTAACCCTCAATCATAGCATGACCATGGATCAGGTGTCACTACTGCCAAAATATCAGAATGAATACGGCGGCGGCTACTCGCAGGAGTGGGAGACATTCAAGTTTGATCCTAAAATACATCCGGCCGCATGGGCATCATTTGAAGGCCAAAATATTCTGGATTACTCTGCAGATGAAAGCTGGGGACCTAAACTGGATGGTTCCATGCACCGTTCGGCATTCTCGTGGCAACCGGGAGAAGGTTTTGGAAAAGAAACGCCTTTTGTCGCACACCCGAATAATGTCCGTGATTTCTTCGAAAAGCCAGTCAGTTATAATTCAAACATTGCGTTTTCCAAAGCGGGTGACGGCTACTCTTCACGTATTTCCTACACGCACATTGTCAACAACGGCATTGTTCCGAACAGTCGGCAGATTCGCGATTACATCAGCGCGAAAACTGCCGTCACATTTGCTAAGAGACTCACGGCAGAACTGAATGTGAGTTATACCGGAACCAAGACAGACAATACGCCTGCCGACCGCTATGGCAGCTCGGGCGGTACTGGTCCGGGAACGAACCTCTTTAGCACCAGTAATTCCACACTAAACGGCTATAATCAAACTACCGGATCATTTAACCAGTGGTTTCAACGACAGTTGGATGTCAATGACCTAAAAAACTACAAAAACCCTGATGGCTCTTTCCGGAGCTGGAATATTGGCAGCCCGACAGATCCAAGGCCCAAATATTGGGACAGTCCTTACACACAAGTATATGAGAACACGAATGTTAATCGCCAGCAGCGTATTTTCGGTGATGCAGGACTGACTTATCAATTAACGGATTATCTGAAAATCACCGGCAAATTCCGTCGGGATTACGGAACATACTTCATGGACGGGCGTGTCGCGTCAGGAACTCTGAATGCCGGCGGATTGGGTGCGTATGCTTATCTGAGCGGGGCAATCCTCGAAAACAATTATGAAAGCATTGTAAGCTTCAACAAGGAAATTCAGAAAATATCGATACTTGTAAATGCCGGTGGTAACATCCGTTATAACCGTACGGAAGGAACTCTCCAAGCTACCGCTGGCGGTCTTACCACACCTGGCTACTACAATATAGCCGCATCAAAAGACCGTCCGATAACAGCGAACTATCTGTTCGAAAGGAAAACAAACAGCGTGTTTGCAAACGCCAGTCTCGGATACGGAGATTTCATTTTCGTGGAGGGTTCGATAAGAAATGATTGGTCGTCGACACTCCCAGCGATGAACAATGCGTATCTGTATCCGTCGGTATCTACCAGTCTCGTCTTTTCAGAATTCATCCCCACTAACAGGGTAATATCATTCGGCAAGCTCAGAGCCGGTTATGCACAGGTTGGAACCGACCTCGGAGCCTACCAAACTGCCCTGAGTTATAATATAGGAGCGCCCTATGGCACTACCCCTGTAATGACGCTCCCTAACATTCTACCTAATTCAGTCCTGAAACCTGGCATGTCATCCTCCTACGAAGGCGGAATCGATCTTCAATTTTTCGGCAACCGCATAGGGCTCGAATTCACTGCATATAAAAACAATAACAGCGACCAGATTATACCACTCGCGGTTGCATCTACAAGTGGTTATAACAACGCCGTCGTCAATGCGGGCTTAATTACTACCAAAGGGCTTGAACTACACCTCTCAGCACAGCCGGTTAAAACCGAAGCGTTTACGTGGGAACTCGACATTAATGCCGACCGCAACCAGTCCAAAGTGGTCGAGTTGACCGAACAAAGTGACAACTATCGCATTGACGGCCCGCAATGGCGCGCGCTCACGCTCAATGCGCGCGTGAAAAAGGATTGGGGAATGTTGGAAGGGGTCGGTATTAAAAAGGATGCAAATGGCAAAAAGGTTGTCTACGCTCCTACCCCGGAAAATATCAAGGCGGGAAAAGCAGGTTTGTATGTAAAAGAAAATAACGTCAATCTCGGTAATGTACTACCCAAGTTCAAAGGTGGAATGATCAATGCATTTCAATACAAAGGCTTGACATTGCAAGCTAGTACCGATTTCGTCGTAGGCGGAAAATTCTTCTCCGTCACCCGAATGTTCAACGCGGGATCGGGTCTGGCAGCTGAAACTGCGGGCAACAACGAATTAGGCAACCCAAAGCGCGATGATCCCGACAAGGGAGGTGGTGTATTGCTGGATGCAGTTACAGAAGATGGTCAACCAAACACACACCGGGTAGACACTCAAAACCTGTACGAAAACTGGCTTTTTGCGCTCAACGAGCAATGGATTTATGATAAAACCTATGTAAAACTCCGGGAGGTGTCGCTGGGTTATAAGATTCCCAAAAGGTACTTAGGCAAGTATGTCAAGTCGGCCAGCGTATCGCTGATCGGGCGCAATCTGTTGCTGATTTACAGCGCGATCGGCGGCGGAATCGATATTTCAGAAACCGAAACACTTTGGTACGAAGGAGGGCAATTGCCTCCGGTAAGATCCGTCGGCGCGACGCTCAGAGTAGGTTTTTAAATACATATCCACCTCAATTCGTATTATCATGAAAAAATACTGGCAATCAGCTGTCATAGCGTTCCTCCTGCTTACCATGGCGCCGGGATGCAGCGACTTTGGAGATATCAATGTTAATCCTAATAATCCGTCCACACCGAGCACAGCAGGCCTGCTGACAGGAGCACTGCGAAATGTCGGCACGGTCAATGCGCAAGTTGGCCCGGGCGGCGCGAACATCGTCCCCGCGATGTACGTGCAGCAATTCGGAGATGTGATTTACATTGAGGATTCGAAATACAAGACAATCAATTTCAATTACAATGGCTGGTATGCTGGTCCGCTCATTAACCTTCAACACATCATCGAGCTCAATACCGATGAAAAAACCAGAATTAGTGCATCCACATTTGGTTCCAATGCCAATCAGATCGCCATTGCGCGGATCCTCAAAGCCTACTTTTTCCAATGGATTACCGACCGGTGGGGGGATATTCCGTATTCAGAAGCATTGAAAGGCGATGCCGATTTCACTCCTGCATTTGATAAACAAGAGACGATCTACACAGACCTTTTCAAGGAATGGAAAGAAGCAGCTGGGCAATTCGACGACGGCAAAGCATTTCAGGGGGACATTCTTTTAGGCGGGAATACCGCAAAGTGGAAGAAGTTCGCCAATTCACTCCGGCTTATCGCCGCATTGCGACTTTCGAAAGTCAAGCCGGATTTAGGCAAAAAAGAATTTCAGGCTGCCCTGGATGACGGGGTTATCAGCTCCGCAGCCGACAATGTCCAATACAAATTCCTCGCCGAATCGACCAATGAAAATCCTATTTATACCAATTATGTGGTGAGTAACAGAAAAGATTATGCGCTCAGCGATGTGCTGGTCAACTATTTGAAGAAAACAGCAGACCCCAGGCTTCCTTATCTGGCTGCCAAAAATATCTCTGGTGAATACGTCGGCGTGCCGTACGCGGTCGGAGGAGCGAAGGTGCAAGATTTGTCATTGATTGGACCCGTCCTTTCACAGCAAAACTCTGCTGTAAACATCATTACCTATTCACAAGTGCTATTCGCGCAGGCTGAGGCTGCCGCATTAGGCTGGACGAACGGCAATGCCAAGGCCCTCTACGAATCGGCTGTCGAGGCTTCATTACAGCAATGGATGGGCAATAGCTATACAGAAGGCGCACTAAAAAACTATCTCACACAGCCTGATGTGGCCTATACTGCCAATGCGGCAATCGAACGGATCAGCACGCAGCGATGGATCACGCTCTTTTTCCAAGGTACCGAAGCTTGGTCGGAATGGCGAAGAACCGGGTTCCCCGTATTAAAACCAGCCGCGACTACCCTTAATGGCGGCACGGAGATTCCCCGCCGCCTCGCCTATCCTGTAACAGAAAACAACATTAATCACGATAACTACCAGGCCGTGCTAAGCAGCCAGGGCAAAGATGACCACTACACGAGAG
>DATMSL010000675.1:0-2058 GCA_035565435.1 Dyadobacter sp.
TAAATTATATTGAATTTAAAAATATAAATCATCCGAAATGTAAATGCCGCACAGATCGCTAACCGTGCGGCATTTGCGCTAATTTTGTCGTTACATGCCTAACGGCATTTTCGACACTCATTAACTATCATCGATGCTACCAATATTATATCGCTATGCGATTAGGCTCCTCCAAATCCAGTGCCGTCAGGCACGTAACATTGGTAGGGCATCAGCAATTACTCAGCGTTTTAAATGCCGTAAGGCATGTAACGACAAAGCTTAGGCAGTGACTCTCCCTGAGCATACCATCTTTCTCAACACTGGTTGTTCCAATTACAGACATCTCCAAATCTGTTCCGTCATCCCAAGAACTGGCTCACATAGTTGCGGCTGGTGAGAATAGCGCTTTTTACGTCGGTAATGTTGCCTTCGTATGCCTTGTCTTCCACCTCAATTACAACCGGGCCACGATAGCGTACATCTGTGAGAGCAGCAAAGAACCCGCGCCAGTTTACATCTCCGAGGCCCGGAAGTTTCGGTGAATGATACTCCAACGGGTTAGCCAGAATGCCTACATTGTTCAATTTATTTTTATAAACTTTTGCATCCTTTAAATGGACGTGGTGCAAACGTGATTTATAATTATAAATCGGCAGCAATTCATCCATCATCTGCCAGATCATATGTGAAGGATCGTAGTTCAGGCCGAACAATGGATTGGGGATAATTTCGAACATCCGGTCCCACACCGCCGGGCTGATCGCGAGGTTTTTCCCTCCCGGCCATTCGTCATCGGTGAAAAACATGGGGCAGTTTTCAATGCCTATTTTCACATTGTTTTCCTCGGCAACCTTCACAATGGCAGGCCACACGTCGGCGAAGCGCGCCAGGTTATCTTTAATGCTTTTGGAAGGATCACGGCCGATAAAGGTTGTAACGACCGGAATGTCGAGCTTCGCAGCTCCGCGGATTACCTGCTTGATGTGTTCTATATAGTATTCCGAGCGGCTCGGATCGGGATCGAGCGGGTTGGGATAATAACCCAGCGCCGAAATGAAGACCCCCGCCTCTTTCAGGTTGTGTTTGATGGATGATACCTTCTGGTCGGTGAGGTCGTTGACATCAATGTGGGTCACGCCCGCGTACCGGCGGCTGTCGGCATTATCGGCTGGCCAGCACATCATTTCTACACACGAAAAGCCATTATTTCCAGCAAATTGAACGACGTGTTCAAAGCCGAAATCGGCCAGGATTGCACTATTAAAACCTAATTTGAGCATAAGGACTTAGTTTTTTGGCAAACATCCGCAAAAAACGACCGGGTTTCAAGGGTTACCCGAAATTCCCATCCAAAATTTCCGAGGCTTCATCAACACAGGATACCACTGGTAAATATCGCCCCCTATGAAATCCTGCGAATTTTAGTAATATTGATCCGACAAAAACAATGAACCTTAACGCTTTATCACTTATGGCAGACTCTGAACCAGGTATTGGTAAAAAGATACTCAGCTTTTTCATCAAAGATGCCGACGAAACCGCCTCAGGATCGCAAGTTTCCAAACCGGCGGCCGCGAGCCCTGCTCCCGAAACGTCGAAACCAACGCCTGTAACTGTTACGAATGCAGCGGGTACAGGCCAGATTGACAAGAAGTTCACCGAGCATTTTGTCAACCTGCTCGAAAAAGCCAACCTGCCCGGCCCCGATTATTTCGAATACAAACAGGCGCTTCAAAGTATGGAAGGGCTTGGTTTAGGCGAAGAAAAGCAGTTTCAGGCTGCCTGGGCGAGCTTCAAGGCTATGGGTGGCGCTAAGGATACCACTGTTCTCAAAACTTCCGCCGATCAATACCTCACCATCCTGGTCAAAGACCGCGAGTCGTTCCTGAAAGATGTCGAAAAAGCAATCAAGGAGCGGGTAGGCGCATTGCAGGACGAGCATCAGAAACTGGAACAAACGAATGCGGCCTACGCGCAGCAAATCATTGATTTACAGAAGAAAATAGACGACAATAAGAACCGTTTAGGACAGATTTCGGGCGAAGTTTCAGAGCAGACGGCCAAAATCAACACCAA
>DATMSL010000676.1:0-11883 GCA_035565435.1 Dyadobacter sp.
GATAGATAGATAGATAGATAGATAGATAGATAGTATTATCAATTAATAGATAATATCATCTGCCCCCAGCCGCCCATTGAACTGCATTTCTCAAAATAGTCTGGTAAGGCTCAATAGTGTGCGATTTGGCATCATGCCCCAATGCAATGCCCACTATTTTTCCTTTTGGATACTTCACTATGAAGATGCTTGGAAAAACCTTATCCGAAGTTTCTGCTTTTGCAGTTGCGAGTACTTCAATCGGCGTACCAGCGGCATCGGGTTTGAAATAATACAGCTCATCATCCAACTTGAAACTCGCTGCCACACCTTTGGTCACCGGATGCTTTTTAGTAATGGTTACCTCAAACGGTCCGTATTTGTCGTGTCCTTTGGAGCCACCGCCTACCAGCTTCTGGTTATATTCCGGCCAGTCGGCCCAGTTATACCAAAGCGCCGGGTGCGCCAGTACCAGACCTTTCCCGGCATCCACAAATGCAAAAATGGCTTCCCGCGTGGCTTTATCGGCGATGGGCTGATTGTTTGAAAGATAGAGTACATCGATGTCTTTCAGCTTGCCCAGGATCGTCGACGGATCGCTGGTATACTCCACCGTCGCCAGGCCGCCTTTTTGGAGCGTTTGCACATCTTCCTGCTTATACCACCGGTCGAAATCGTGCGAGGCGCCACCGCCGACCAGCAGCACGCGGATCGCCTTTTTCTTTCCGGGGTTTTCCGCCATTGTATTGTGAGCGAACATGGCTAGCAGAAGCAGTAGCGAAGCAATGATTTTCATTTTTGAGTTCAAAGTTTTTTGAGTGTAAGATTTATGAGTGTAAAGTCTATGATCACTTCACCACCCGCAGGATGCCGTTCATTCCGCGCCAGTGGCCGGGGAATGTGCACACGTACGGATAATCGCCGGGTTCGTTAGGCACCGTTATTTCCAGCGTCACCGTTTCCCCTGAATTGACCAATCTTGTCGAAAACAATACTTCCGGAACCTTCGGAACGTATTGCATTTCAGCGGCTTTCGGATTAGTGAGAAGCTCGTCCGCAGCCTTACCTACTTTCTGCAATGAGCCCGGCTTGATGATCAGCAGGTTATGCTGCATTCCGTCTGGGTTTTCTAGGTTAATCACCACCTTCTGGCCAGCCTTCACGGTAATCAGCTTTTTATCATATTGCATGATTTCCTTTTCCACTTTCAGCTCAATTACAGTTGCATTGGAAGCAACTGCCGTAGAAGTAGATTTTGTTAAGGAAACATTGCTACTACCTTCATTCGGGCGGTTCAGTTCGAGGGACGCTTTTTGAAAATTACCCACAAACCCGAAACGGCCTTCATATTCTCCGATCCTGTCCTCACCCTCCATATCCTCGCCGGAGCGTACCGAGTTGCTTAGCGGCGCATTGAAAAGCATATGCGCCTTACCGGTAGCCGCTTCCTTTCCGTCAATTTCAATGCGGATGCTGCCGCCTTGTGTGAGGCTTGCTACGACGTCAAACTTGTCGGGCAGCGGCTCTGTCGTGGCTGCTTTGCTTAGCATTCCGTGCTGTTTCACGGCCATAATCAGCTTGCCGTCCTGAATGTACAATGCATAACCGCCATCTTTGCCGCCCTGGCCCACGATAAAGCCTTGCAATGCACGGTCGCGGCCCTTGGTAATAGTGGCGCGGATGGTGATTTCCTTCCCCGAAACATCCGGTGGGAATTGCAGCGTATTTCTTCTCCCCAATGGGTAAATCTCCTTGCTTAATGCCTCGGTTACCTGCGCCGTCAATGCGGATGGCTGCGATTGCTTGCCAGCTGCGGTGAGGAAGCCTTTTTCGTGCTGAATAGCCGCTGCGAGAATGGCGCGTGAGAGCCATGGGTCGTTCGCATTCTGCTCGTCCAGGGAAGCCTGGTAAATGGCGGCCCCTGCTTTTTCGGAGGCAGGTAGCTCGGCGATGGCCACGAATACACTCAATCGGGTGTTCAGATTGGAATCCTTCATGCCTCTTTCGAGTATTTCAAAACTTTGTGCCTGCTTCGGTAACACGCTAGCCGCCGCTTTACGCACACCTGCTGCCGGATGGGTTAATGCTTTGCTAACCACCTGCAATGCCTCCGCATTCGAGCCATCGAGCGCGCCCAGGCCGTGCAATGTCCATAATGCATGTACAGCCGGGCTGTTCAGACCTATTTCATCCACTTTTGGATTACTAATAATTTTATACAAATCCGGCAACACCGAGAGTCTCTTCGATTCCACGAGCAAACGCTGGGCGGTCATGCGCCAGAACATATTGTCATTTTCCAATGCAGCTACCAGTCCCGGCAGGTCATCTTTGGAGAGTTTCAATGCAGGCGATTTTTTGCCGTTTTTATAAACAATCCGGTAAATGCGGCCGTGGTTCAAATCGCGCATCGGGCTGCTGAATGCATTCCCCGGGCCGTGAGGCTGCTCTTCAAACGGAAGAATAAATTTCGAAGGTGATTGCGCCGGCACAAACACGTTGTGCTGGATAATGAAGTTGTACCAGTCGGCAACCCATACTGCACCATCGGGACCTACCTCGGCTTGTACGGGGCCGAACCATTCGTCGGAGCTGGCCATGAAATTCCAGCCGTCTTTTTCCCTGAAACCGGCGCCGTCCGGTTCAAGGATCGCTTTGTGTATCAAGCGGATCGTCGGTTCGGTGACGAATGCAGTGCGGTTCCAGTATTCTTTCGGGTAGTTTCTGGCTGTGTAAAAATGATGGCCGGCAGCGGAAGTGAACCCTCCTACCACGTCAACCTGGCGCAGGTTCGGCGTAACGGCGTGGGCGTCGTAATGCCCGTCGATTTTCTGAATAGCTTGTACCGTCGGTTGCTCTTCACCTAATGTCCGCTGCATCAACCTTCCCGGCATTGAAAAGAATGCGCTGTGCGTGTTATTAGCAGTAGAAAGGAAAACGTTGTTATCCTCTGTAAAGCCCAAGCCCCAGGTGTTATTGCTGCTGCTGCCGAGGTATTCAAACTCTTTTCCGTCGGGTTTGAAATTATAAAGGCCCTGCGAGAAGCTCATCTTCTTGCCATTGATAGTTCCGTTGAATGCCGAGAAGCCCAGCACACCCCAGATTTTGTTATCAAAACCATATTGCAGGTTCGAAGGCCCTGCGTGGGTATCGTTTTTGCCCCAGCCGGTCATGATTACGTTGCGCACATCGGCCACGTCGTCGCCATTGGTATCTTTCAGGAACACGAAGTCCGGTGCCATGGAGACGATCACGCCGCCATTGGAAAATACCATGCTGGTAGGAATGTTCAGCTTATCGGCGAAAACGGTGAACTTGTCAGCCTTGCCGTCGCCATTGGTATCTTCGCATATCTTAATGCGGTCGTTGGAAGCGCCATCGGTTTCCTTGAAAGTATTGGGATAATCAACCGACTCGACCACCCAAAGCCGCCCGCGCTCATCCCATGACATAGCGATCGGATTGGTAATGTCGGGTTCGGAGGCAAAAAGTTGTATTTCAAAATCAGGCGGGATCTGCGTCAGCTTATTGGATTCGGCTGGCGAAAGCGATTCCTGCATTTTCGGTACCACGTGGCGTTTGGTGTAATGCGAAATGGTATCGGAATTGTAAATGTCGACGTCGGGCAGGTTCAATGCCGCGATTTGCGCTTGTACCTTGTCGCCGATCGCCCATAGTACGCCGTTTCTGACGAGGTCGAGGAAGCCTTTGTTGGTCCAGGTGCTGTCTTCGTGGCCGTATGCGGTGTAAAACACACGGCCTTTGCCCTCGTTGCGCACCCATGTGTAAGGCTCGTGCACATCGCCTTCCACCCGCTCGCCCAGGACGGTCTTGTCGGGATTCAGGTTTTTGTGGACGTAAGTTTCATCCCAGGTCTGAAAGTCAGTAATGCCCTTCATGACCTGGTGTTCCGGTTTTAGAATAGTGTTTTTAAATGAGCCCGTCTTATGGGAAGCAAACTGGCCGCCTATTGTTTTGATGTACCAGGAAGAGTTCCTGAAACAGCCCGAAGCGGAATGGATCGGAATTAACCCTTTTCCTCCTTCAACGAATGCTTTCATAGCGCTTTCCTGCGAAGGCGAGAGCGAATCATGATTGGCATAAATAATCAGCCCGTCGTACTTCGCGAGGTTTTCGGGATTGATATCGCCGGGATTGGTGGTGTACGACATGTTAATGCCGCTTTTGAACAGCTTGATCGACAACCAGGGCGCGTACTTGCCCGAATCGTGGTGCTTGCTGTTGTGTCCCAGGAACAATACTTCGGCCCTGCGGCCTTTGGAAACGCCGGCCTTAACGGCCGACGACGTTCCGGCGGTCGGTCGCGCCGGCTTACTTTTTGCACATGCCAGCGCGATTAATACGATAAGCAAGAGCGCAATGTAATTCCTCATTCAAATTGGTTTTAAAGAAATGTTTCGGTTTTAGTATTGGGATCAATCTCTACAAATTGACTTTCTGGACCGGTGAAAAAACCATGTCCTCCACATCTTTGATCTTCACACCTACCCTGGCAAACACGTAGTTCTGGGCGGGCGAAAGCGTCGGTACGGTGGCTGAGAGGTTGATCGCGTTCAGGTCCTTGATGTCGGCGCCGGGCACGTCGGTCACAGCTACGTTGGTAGCGCGCGCAACAAAATCGGTTTTGTTCACATATAGTGAGACCCTTTCGATGTCTTTACCCTCGGCGCCGGTCAGGATTTTTTCGAGTTTGAGGGAAACGTTCACCTTGCTCTCACCGCCCGAAAACTGCGGCGTGCGGATCATGTAGTAAGGCATTACCTCCACATCCAGTGCCTGATTACCTGCCAGCTTCACGAACAAAGTATCTTTAGCAGCGGCGTCTTTCACGATGGTCTTGAATGGCCCACGATTTTTGGGGAAAACCAATTTGTAATTTCCGTCAAACAAAAGCGCCGAATAGGAGCCGTCCTGCGAAATGGGCGCATCAATGGCCGCCAGCTTACCAAAGCCAGGCTGCCATAGTTGCAGGCGCACTTGCCCCGCCTCCACGCCCACCGGTTCGCCCTTGTAGACGATCTTGCCTGAAAGCATGGATTTGGGCTCAGTATAGTTGTCCTTTTCGCAAGCCGACAGAAGCGCTACCATCGCGACAAGCGGCATAATATGAAATCTGATCTTCATGATATCGTATCGTTTGAATGTGATGGCCTATTGGTTCGGGTTTCTGACGAGCTTGGGATTGTTGCTGATAATGGCGTCGTCGATGTACGAATAGTAGTTTCCAAGCTGGAAGCGGTCGGCGCCGGTTACGCGGCTGAGCTTAACCTGCTTGTAGATCCATTTGCCATTGTTCGGCGAGCCCGGATCGTAGATTTTGTACGACCACAATCCCCACGGCTGCGTGTTACGTTTGGTCGCTTTACCGAGGTCTTTGGAAAGTTCGGCGGCGGTGATCGCATTGCCGTCCAAGATCTGGTGCGCGATCCGCCATCTTTTCATATCAAACAAAAGATGTCCTTCGAAAGCGAACTCCACGCGGCGCTCGTGCACAAGGCGGTCGAAATTGATCTCAGATGCTTTCAAAGGCGTCACCAATCCGGCGCGTGCACGGACCTGGTTCATATAACCCGCCGCTTCCGCCGCCTGGCCTAGTTCAAATGCGGCCTCAGCGGCATTCAAAAGCACTTCGGCGTAACGATAGCGAACGAGCCACACCTCGCTGTTCACCCCGCGCTGGCCTGAACCTACGACAGGATCGAGGTATTTGCGAAGGTAGAAACCGGTTTGAGCCGTGAATTCAAAACCGTCGATAGGACCATCGAAACCCACCACTTGCTCGGGTACTGTTTTGCCGGGAAGCGTTTTCTGTGCGCCGCGGTCATCACCGCTGATGATCGAACCGTTTGCGAGCTGATAACCTGCCCAAATGTCGACCTTGCGGCCTTTGAACGTCGTTCCCGGCAGCATTACCGTTCCGCCGAGGCGTGCGTCGCGGCCTGCGAAGATGTCTGTTTGCTCGTTGTAGTAGATCGGCGTGCCATTAGCGTTGGCCGTCGGGATCGGCGCGAAGGTATTGTCGAGTTTTTCAAATGCCTCCACGAAATTCAGCGACGGGTTAATGCGGCCGCCTTCCTCTTCCTCGGCACCATAGCGGGGCTGGTTCCAGCCGGTAAAGTAATGCACCTTACCGCTTTGCAGTTTGAAATCCTCTACAAAAATGACCTCAGGATTATTCGCCTTGTCATAGAATATGCTTGCGAAGTTTTCAGAAAGGTCGGGCTTTTTGGTATACAAGGCATAGGCCCCTGCATTCCCCGAAATGATCTCTTTCGCAGCCGCCAATGCTTTGGTATAGTAACCACTAGCCGCATTGGCCGGAATACCTACTTCCCCGCCGGGTAGCGAAACCTGTGGGGTGTTCACGCCATATTTCGCGATAGAACCCGCGTAAATAGCAGCACGAACCTCCATCGCCAGCGCTGCAGCTTTGGTAGCACGCGATTTCTCGCCTACACTCGCCGGCAATTTGTCTTTAATTTCTTCGGCTTCTTTAATTACAAAATCGTAAATCTCCGATTCCTTCGCACGCGGATGTTGCAGGTAGGAAGGATCCCCGCTGAAATCGTACACCATTGGTTCGAGGATCAACGGTACGCCACCCATTCTCTTGACCAATTCAAAATAGTAGGATGCCCTCAAAAAGCGTGCTTCGGCCAGATAACGCTCGCGAACGGCCGGGGCTAGTTTTTCGGCCGCAGTACATTTCTGGATAAACAGGTTCATTTCGCGGATGTAGCCATAATCCCATGCACTCCATGACCGCACATCCCAGCCGCTGTTCTGGAAGTTGTTATAGCGGCCTGCTTCCGACCAGAATGCCTCATTGAAATCACTCACGGTCGTCCAGCCAGGCACGTCGTTAATCGTTTTGAAAGTCGAGAGGTCTACATAACGGTTGTACAAATCACCCAGTACCGACAGTACCTGCCCTTCGTCGGTCCAGATCTGGTCTTCGGAAAGCTGGCCGGTAGGCGGACGGTTCAGGAATTCGTCGTCGTTACAGCTCCAACCCAGCGTCAATACAGCAATCGATAGTATTTGAAATATCTTTTTCATGTTGAATTCCAATCGGTTTAAATAGATAGGTTGATGCCCACGTTCACGAATTTGTTCTGCGGATACTGTAATCCGTTGTCATCCTGGATTTCGGGGTCAACACCAAACTTCTTCAAGTTGTCGATAGAGAACAGGTTATACCCATTGATATAGAACCGGGCACGTGACATTTTCAGCTTTTCCAGCACCGACTTCGGCAGTGAATAGCTGAGCTCGATCGTTCTTGCACGGATGTATTTGACATTATGCACCCAGAAAGTAGAATTCCGGTTGTTGCTATGGTCTTTGTCGTTGTAGCGCAGCGCCGGGTATTTGCCCGGAATCCACTGGCTGTTCACATCGAACGGATCGGCGCGGTGCCATCTGTCGAGGAAAATGCTGTTCAATGCGCCCTCATTCTGATATGGCCAGCGTTGTTCGTAGTTCTGGTTCCAGGTGTACATGCCTCCGCCCGAGAAGTCAGCCACGAAGCCAATGCCTTTCCAGCTTACGGAGAAGTTCAATCCGAAGTTGACATTCGGCTGGCCGGTAGCATTGTATCCGATAGGGCGCTGATCGTATCCGTCGATCACATTATCGCCGTTCAGGTCTTTGTAAATCAAGTCACCCGGCAGCAATGTACGATTGCCCTGTCCATCGATGTTGACAGGATATTCTGCAATTTCCTGCGTCGACTGGAACTGCCCGATCGCTTCGAGTCCCCAGAAAATATTGGTGTAACGATCTTCGCCGGAAGCCCGGTAACGGTCCCACGAGTTGTTGAAGATAGGCTTGTACGACGACACAAATTTGCTTCGTGAAAACGATACGTTCCCACCGATGGAGTAATTGATATTACCCGCCTTGCCATTATAGGTAAGTGCGCCTTCCCAACCCTGCTGCGAATCACTGTTCACGTTTTCGTCCGGCAATGAATAACCCAACTCGCTTGGAACCAGGATATCGTATTTACGGCCCAGCAATCCTGTGCGCAGACGGTAGAAGTAATCGACGCTACCGGTGATTTTGGTACCGAGGAAAGAGAAATCCGCTCCTACATCCGTGATCTTACTTTTGAACCAGGAAATGTTGTTGATGATCTGGCCTTTATCACGGCTTGTAACCACTGCATTGCCGCTCAGAATCACATTGCCTTTGTTATAGTCATAACCAGGCAGGTAGGCGTACGAGCTCAATGGTCGGTTGGGATCATTGTTGAAAAGAATGTTATCATCTCCAAGGATACCATATGAACCTCTGAATTTCAGGTCATCCAGAATGCTTCGCTCGCCGATCAGCTTTTTGAAGAAACCTTCTTCCGAAATTCTCCATCCGACAGACGCCGAAGGGAAGTACCCCACGCGACGGTCCGGAGCGAACTTCCAGGAAGCATCGCGGCGGGCCGAAACTTCGAGATAATATTTACCGGCGTAATCATAATTCACTCTACCGATATACCCTATACGTGCAAGCTCTGTATCACTGTCGTTGTAGGTATCCACAGTCGGGAAGTAGATCAATGGGAGGACATTTGTTTTAGGAACTGCATGTACCCACTGGTCCTGTGTGCGCTCATCCTGCCATTCCGAAACGAAGGTGGCGCCTACCGTGTGCTTGCCGAAAGTGTTGTTGTAAGCCAGTTGTCCCTGGTACACATTGCGCATTACTTTCCGGGTACCGCGTTCGCGCCACGGGTTGGTACTACCACCGGTAACGGTGTAGGTATCGTCGGTCGGGTTGTAGGTATAAGCCTTGTAAGTATACTCGTGCCCGTTCATCACGCGGTCGGCGATGTAATAGGAGTACATTCCTCTCGCGCTGAGTCCTTTCACACCCGGAATCTGATATTCAGCCGAGAAGTTGGTTTGCAAAACACGCCAGTACTCGGTCCAGTAGCCGCCTAGCTTCTTGTTGTTATAGGCCCAGTTAGTCTCATTGTGCTTGATATCATTCAAATACTCAGGATTATCGTTCGCATATGGGCGCTCGAACGGGCGGTTACGCAGGATAGCGAAACGTGGGAGCCAATAGTCGTCACCGCCGGGAATACCAGGCTGGTCACGCTTCTCGATACGGCCGTTAATCTGCACGCCGAGTTTCAGGCGGTCGGTGATTTTCGCATCGACGTTACTTTGGATGTTGGTACGGTCAAAAGTGAATTCTCGGCCCAATACCGAGTTCTGATGTAGCCTTGTTGCTGAAATGTAATAATTGATCTTATCCGAACCGCCGGTCATGTTCAGGTTCACCGAGTTGAGCGGGGAATTTTTCTGAACAATAAAATCCTTCCAATTGAATGTCTGATAACCACGCTCGGTACCCACGCGGTACTTTTCAAGTTCAGCCTGGGTGATGGAAGTTTTGCCGTACTGGTTCATTTCCGCCTCGGCTTTGCCCAACATCCATTGATACGAATCATTCACTACGTTCGGGAATCTCGACCAGTTTTGCCAGCCCATATAGGCATCCAGGCTCACTGTATTCTTGGCACCCATTTTACCGCGTTTGGTAGTAACAACCACTACCCCATTCGCCGCACGAACCCCGTAAATAGCCGCCGAAGCGTCTTTTAATACAGAGATGCTCTCAATGTCGTTGGGAGAAATGTTGTTAAACTGACCTGCGTCCTGCTGGATACCGTCGATCACGAACAGGGGATTACCCATGTTGCGGATCTGAATGTTCGCGCTCGCGCCCGGGCGACCATCCGGCATACGGAATGTCACGCCGGGGATCTTACCCGCCAGACCCGAACTGACCGTCGAGCCGCCGTGAACGCGTTCAATGTCTTTGCTCGTCACCGTAGCGATTGCGCCTGTCAGTGATTCCTTTCTTTGCGTACCATAACCAACCACTACCACTTCTTCCAAAGCCTTGTCATCCACTTTCAATGTAATATCCAATGTGCTCTGCCCGGATGGAACAGTCACTTCCTGCGACAGGAAGCCCACAAACGAGAATATCAGAATGTGTTCGCCATTCGGGACAGTAAGTGAGTATCTGCCTTTTTCATCGCTCGAAGTACCGGTTTGGGTACCCTTCAATACCACACTTACGCCCGGTAACGCGGAGCCGGTTTCATCTTTTACTACGCCTGAGATAGCCTTATCCACCGTGGCAGAACTGAATTCCACCACGGGGACTTCTTCCGAAACTGTCTCAGCAGCTTGTTCGGGATGATCGGGTTTGATCACGATCAGGTCATTCTTGATCCGATAATTCAGTTCCAACGGTTTCAGCAAGGCGTCCAGAACAGCCGATAGTGAGCCATTTTTAACCTTCACCGAAGCCCGGCGGTCAGATTGGATCAATTTTGAGCTGAATATGAACCTGGCATTGGTCTGCTTTTCCAGCTGCGCGAAGATCGTCTTGATCTCCTCGTTCCGGATGTCAACGGTAACCTTCTGGCTCAATGCGGATTGAGCTCTCCCGTCGTTCGCCCACGTGATGCCCGCAAACAGGCCAGCCAGGATACATTGCATTAATGTGATTCGCATGAGCTTGATGAGAAAGTCTTCAGGTCGTCGAACTTTTTTCATATTTTTGAATGAATTTGTTGTTTAAGGAGATTATTCAACGAAGTCTTCCCCGGTTCATCCATCGTCCAAATGGATGTGCAGTAATGTCCGTTACTGTTGGGGAACCCGGATCAGTCATGCTGGAACATGGCTGGTCTTTTTTATTTTTTAGGCAATACGGTAGCGTTACGTCATAGGCGGCGTTCAGGATAAAATGTTAATATGTCGGGTCTCTAAACTACTTACATCCTTTTCCCAGGATCGTTATCTGGTTATCGGCTACTTCAAACTGCGCATCCAGCGCATTGCAGATCACTTCGAGCTTTTCCTTCAAGGGCTGCCCGATCAAAGTCGCGTTCAACGGGCAGGTGCCCATCTTTTCCCGGTCGTAAACGATCCGGACATTGTAGGCGTTTTCCAGTATCCGGAACACCTCCGATACCGGCGTTTCATCAAATACAAAATGCTGTTTTGAAACATCTTTGTCCGAAACCACCGTCACAGCAGCAGGCAATGGAATGATCTTGCCGTTCTCTTTCGAGAATGCGATCCGCTGATCATGATTCAGCGTCACGCCCTCCAATTCGGACTTATCCAGCACGGCTTCCTTTTGGTTATTATCCAGATTATTGATCGAAAACACCGAAACTGTACCTGTTCGCACTTCTACTTTAATATCCTTGCTCTCCGTAGAAGCATCAATGGTGAAACTCGTACCGAGCACTTTGGTAGCCAGGCCGTAGCTGTATACCAGGAATGGCTTCTGTTTATTTTTTACTATTTCAAAAAACGCCTTTCCAGTCAAAGTTACCTCCCTCCGTTTCCTGTTTGCGCCTTCTGAATAGCTCAGCCTCCCGGCGGGTTGCAATACCACTGAGCTGCCATCTTGCAGCAATACGGTCATAGGCTTGTCGGTATCATTGTATTTCTGGATCGTATTGGGCAGTTCAGTTTCCCCGCGCGCAGCTACTTCCTGCAACGGGCCATCTGCCTTCTTATAATAGAACCAGTAGCTTACCGAGCCAATGCTCAGGATCAATGCAGCCGACGCCGCCACACGTGCCCAGCGCCATCCATGCCCGCGGCTCGTTTTGAAAACGACCTCTGGTTCCTGGGTTTTCGGCGCCTCATCGTGCATGTGACTTTCGACGATACTCCACATTCTGTCGCTTTGTTTCTGGGTGGGCTGGTGCCTGCCGGTGTCCTTCGCCAACAGAATGACATACTCCCGTGCGGATTCAACGGTTTTGCGCTTCCTCGGATGTTTTTCCAGGAACGCCCGCCATTTGCGGTCGCTGAGTTCGTCGGGATGCATTACCCAGGCGAT
>DATMSL010000677.1:0-8864 GCA_035565435.1 Dyadobacter sp.
TTGGCGTTTTCTGTAATTTTACATCTCTCAGATGGAATTCTTAACCGTTTCAAAATCAATGAAAAACTATACAGACACAACCGATATATCACCTTCCCAGCACGCAATTGAACTCGAATACCGCTACGGGGCGCATAACTACAAGCCGATGCCGGTGGTGATCCAGCGGGGCGAAGGAGTTTTTTTGTGGGATGTGGAAGGAAAGCAGTATTTCGACTTCCTGTCGGCATACAGCGCGGTGAGTCAGGGGCATTGCCACCCAAAGATCGTGGATGCGATGGTCCGCCAGGCGCAAAAGCTGACGCTCACCTCCCGTGCATTCTATAACGATCGCCTTGGCGAATGCGAGAAATTCCTTTGCGATTATTTCGGGTATGATAAAGTCCTGATGATGAATTCGGGCGTGGAGGGCGGCGAAACTGCATTGAAACTGACCCGGAAATGGGCGTATAAGGTGAAAGGTATCGAGCCAGGCAAGGCGAAAACAGTGTATGCCGCCGGTAATTTCTGGGGCAGGACATTGGCGGCGATATCCTCGTCGACGGACCCTTCTTCTACCAATGATTATGGCCCGTTCCTTCCCGGCTACGAAATCATTCCTTATAACGACCTTCCTGCCCTCGAAAACCTCCTGAAAAATGACCCGAACATCGCAGGTTTCATGGTGGAGCCCATCCAGGGTGAAGCCGGAGTAGTGGTGCCCGATGAAGGTTATCTGAAAGGCGTGCGCGATTTGTGCACAAAATACAATGCCCTTCTGATCGCCGACGAGGTACAAACCGGCATCGGGCGCACGGGTAAGCGCCTTGCGTGCGATTGGGAGGGCGTGAAGCCGGATATCCTGGTTCTCGGAAAAGCATTATCGGGTGGCACCATGCCGGTTTCGGCCGCATTTGCCGACGATGAAATCATGCTGACGATCGCGCCAGGCGAGCATGGCTCTACCTACGGCGGTAACCCGTTGGCATGTGCGGTGACGATCGCCGCATTACAGGTGGTCCAGGACGAAAACCTTGCTGAAAATGCTGAACAAATGGGTCGGTTCTTTCGCAGGAGAATGCAGGAACTTCAAAAGCAATGTTCTCTGATCGAAAGCGTTAGAGGGAAAGGGTTGCTGAATGCGATCGTGATCAACGATTCAGAGGATAGCAGCACGGCCATGGACCTTTGTTATAAAATGATGGAAAAAGGGCTGTTGTGCAAGCCTACGCATGGCAACAAAATTCGTTTCGCGCCGCCATTGGTGATCAATGAGGTTCAAATGGACGAAGCTTGCCGCATTATTGAAGAGGTATTTTTAGAAATGAACGGAAATCTATGAAACTGAGACTTCTCCTGCCTGTCATTTTAGTCGCTGCCTGTGTTTTTTCTTGCAAGGAAAAAAACGCCGATCCCAAGAATGATACCGAAACCAACGAGTGGATCTATACCAACATGAAGTACTGGTATTACTGGACAGACCACATCACGGCGTCGCCCGATTACAACAAAACGCCAAGCGATTTTTTCAGCTCTCTGCTTTATAAATATGATGCGACGGCACGCCCGGACGGCGACCGGTTTTCCTGGATGCAGGAAAGTGCGAAGGATTTGGAAGCGTCTTTGGGCGGTGAATCCAAAACAAGCGGCATGGAGTATAAGCTGGTGTATTTCCCAGCCAATACCAGCAATGTAGTGGGCATTGTGCTTTACGTAATCCCGGACTCGCCTGCTGCCAAGGCCGGCTTTGTGCGGGGCGATGTTTTCAGCAGCGTGAATGGTCAGAAAATGACGGATTCGAACTATTCGAAACTGCTGAATACCCAGGATAAGACTACTTACACCCTTGCCGATATTAAAGACGGAACTTTGAAGGAAACCACGACAACGCGCGACGTGACGCCCATCGTATTGCAGGAGGATCCGGTGTTCTTCGATTCGGTTTACACGATCGGTGCCAGCAAAATCGGCTATGTCGTTTATCACCAGTTTATTCCCGAGCCTTATCAAACCAGCAACAAAGCGTATGATAAGAAACTGGATGCGATTTTCTCGGAGTTCAAAAACAGCAATGTCAATGCAGTGGTCCTCGACTTGCGCTATAACCCGGGAGGTTACGTAAGTTCTGCAACCAACCTGGCGAGCCTTATGGGTAAGGTGACGACCAACGACGTATTTTATTACAAAGAATACAACAAGCAGGTGACCGAAACGAGCCTCAAAAAATATGGTGAATCCTATTTCTACGACAAGTTTGTATCCAAAAGCCAGAATGTAGGCAGTGACCTGAAACACCTCGTGATACTGGTGTCGTCGCGGACTGCCTCCGCGAGTGAACTGGTGATCAATGGGTTGAAGCCTTTTATGACAGTAACATTGGTCGGAGGTAAAACGGTAGGTAAGAATGTGGGGTCGGTCACGATCAGCGACGAGAAGAATGGTATCAAAGTGGGGTTACAGCCGATTGTGTCCAAATCGTTGAATAAGGACAAAAAATCGGATTACCATGTTGGTTTTGAGCCGGATGTGAAGGTTAGCGAGGGCAATATCCTTTACCCGTATGGTGATCCCCGCGATCCTTTGCTGGGCGAAGCGCTCTTTCAGATTACGGGTACGCACGTAACGCGCCAACTCAGGAGTGCGCGCGTGCTGGCGGAGGAGGCAAGCGCGGAACTGTCGTCGTCGATCAGCCGAAAGGCGGGCGGCAGCAATATGTTCTTCGACCGATAACCACCCGCTGATAAAATTTCCCGAATGGTGAGAGAACGGCTTGCAACTGTTCTCTCACCATTTTTTATTGCTATTTTTACAAACTTGCGTATTTCTAACTAATTGACCTTTATGAAGCTGGTAAATGATATGACTGTCTGGTTTATGAAGCGGCGCTTCGAACGGATCGAACAGTTTATGAAGTACCCCATTGAAACCCAGCAGCGTATATTTTCCGAATTGATCGAAACGGCCCGCTACACCGAATGGGGTAGCCGCTATAATTACGGTCAGATCAAATCGGTCAAGGAATTCCAGGAACAAGTACCCGTTTCGGCTTACGAGCAACTTTATCCCTACATCGAGCGCGTCCTGAAAGGCGAGCCGAATGTACTGTGGCCGTCGCAGATCGAATGGTTTTCCAAATCATCGGGTACCACGAATGCGCGGAGCAAATTCCTGCCCGTTTCGCCCGAGGCTCTGGAAGAATGCCATTACGAGGGCGGCAAGGACATGATGACCCTGCTGATCAATAACCGGCCCGATACCCGCGTTTTCGACGGAAAGGGCCTTTCCATCGGCGGGACTTTGCATGCCAATCCTTTTGACGATTATACCCAGATCGGCGACGTGTCGGCGGTGATTATGCAAAATCTGCCTTCCTGGGCCGAATTTATGCGTACGCCGCCTTTGGAAGTGGCCCTGATGGATCATTGGGAAAGCAAGCTGGACAAAATGGCGTCGATATGCTCGCAGGAGAACGTAACCAGCATTCTCGGCGTGCCTACCTGGACGATCGTGTTGCTCGACCAGATCCTCGAACGTACTGGTAAAAAGAATATGCTCGAAATCTGGCCGGATTTTGAGGTTTTCGTCCATGGAGCGGTTTCATTCGAACCCTACCGCGATTTGTTCATGACCAAATATTTTCCTTCCGATCAGGTACTGTACCTCGAAACATACAGCGCGTCGGAAGGCTTTTTCGCGATCCAGGATGATATTAACAGGGTAGGAGAAATGCTGCTGATGCTTGATTACGGCATTTTTTATGAATTTATACCCATTGAAGAGCTCGGCAAGGAGCATCCGAGGGCACTGTTGCTGGATGAGGTGGAGGTAGGAAAAAACTACGCTATGGTGATCTCTACCAACGCGGGACTCTGGCGTTACCTGATCGGCGATACCGTGAAATTTACCTCTACTTACCCGTTCCGCGTGAAGGTGAGCGGGCGTACGAAACATTTTATCAACGCATTTGGTGAGGAAGTGATTGTCGAGAATGCCGACCATGCCATTAAGGTAGCGGCGCACCAGACGGACGCTCTGGTCGCGAACTATACTGCGGGGCCCGTGTACATGGGCGACGGCTCGCGTGGCTGCCATGAATGGATCATCGAATTCACCAAAGAACCGGAGGATCGGGATGCATTCGTGCTGGCGCTGGATGCCGCATTGCGGGAAGTTAACTCCGATTATGATGCCAAACGATACAAAGATATGGCCCTCACGCGTCCGCAAGTACATTTCGCGCCGGCCGGAACCTTCTACGCCTGGCTCGGCAAGCAGCACAAGCTCGGCGGGCAGAACAAGGTACCGAGGCTGAGCAATACGCGGGAGTATCTGGATGATTTGCTCGCCAGTTTGTAGTACTTCGGCAGTCGGCTATCGGCTGTCGGGCTTTTTAGCCACTACATTTTACTAAAAATCGAATTCGATAGCCGGAAACCAATGGTCGATAGCCGAAAGCTGACGGCCGATAGCCACTATGATTCCCAAACGCTTAATAATCAAAGGACTCTATTCTTATCAAACCGAACAGGAAATTGATTTCGATCCGTTGACGGACGCGTCGTTGTTCGGGATATTCGGGGCTGTGGGGAGCGGGAAATCCTCGATTCTGGAAGCGATCACATTTGCATTATACGGGGATACCGAGCGGCTCAACAAGTCGGGCGACGACCGGACTTACAATATGATGAACCTGCGCTCGGATGAATTGCTCATTGATTTTGAATGCATTGCGGGAAAAAACGGTGAGCGTTACCGGTTTACTGTACGTGGAAAGCGGAATAGCAAGAATTTCAAGGATGTAAAAACCTTTGATAGGAAAGGTTACGTCTGGCAGGAGAACGACTGGGTGCCATTGGCTGAAAGCGAATCGACCGAAAGCATTATCGGCCTTAGTTACGACAATTTCCGTCGGACGATCATCATACCGCAGGGACGTTTTCAGGAATTCATCGAATTGAAAGATGCCGAGCGCACCCGGATGATGAAGGAGCTTTTCCAGCTTGAAAAATATGATCTTAGCCGGAATGTAGGCTCATTAAGCAAGCAGAACGACCTCGCATTGTCGAATGTGGATGGTCAATTGCTCGGCTTGGGAGAAGTGACTAAGGAAATGCTCGCAGAAGGGGAACAACAGTTGGAGCAACTTCGCCAGCAAATTCAGCAGATTACCCATGAGGTGGCGATTCAGACGGAACTGGAAAGTAATTTTCAGAAACTCAAACTCGCTGGTGAGAAAATACAAATGCTGCAAAGCCGCATGGCGGTACTCGACTCCCAGCGGGTAGCCATGCAGGAGCGCGAGGCTATATTAAAGACGTTTGAAACCTGCTCGCTGCATTTCAAATCCATTTTTGACCAGAAAAATAAACTGCTGACCGATATAGCACGAGACGAGCGCATTTCGGCAGCCAACCAGTCGAAATTGGCAGAACTGGTAATAATGCTGGAAAAACAGCAGGAGACATTACAAATTCTGAAACCGCGCTATGAAAAGCGCGAAGAACTGCTTGCTACCGCTGAAGAGTTCGAAAAGGTTATGCGGATTATTGATCATTCGCAGGCGGTTATCAAAAGGAAGGATGCGCTGGTACGCGGTGAAGAGCAGTTGAAGGAGAAGGAAAACGCCATTGAACTACAAAAACAACAAAAACAGGAACTGGAAGCGGCTAATGAGCAGCGCAAAGCCGGCCTGGGCGATGTGCTCGAAATAGGGCTTGTCAAATCCTGGTTCACCACAGCCGACGGCCTTGCCGAAAACCGGCAGACGATCAAAACGGAGGCGGAAGCGTTAGCGGCGGAGATCAAAACTTTGACAGACGGCCTCGTGCAACGCCTGCACGAAATTACCAGCGATTTCGGCATTCAGTTTGGCGAGGAGCATTCATTGGAAGCGTTTCAAAAAGGCATTACCGCCTACCTGGAAGGCGGAGAAAGCACCCGAAAGGAACTGAACCGCCAGCTACTGCATATGAATACCCGTGTGGCATTGCATCAATATGCGGGTAACCTAGAAGACGGAGAACCTTGCCCGCTCTGCGGCTCGCTGCACCATCCGGAGGTTTTGACTGCGGACGGCGCATTGTCTATCGAGATAGCGGCGATTGAAAAGCAGTTGAATGCATTGGATGAAAAAGAAAGGTTGCTAAGGCGTTTGCAGTCGCCGATAGAGCGCGTTCTTAATCAAATAGAAAACCTTGAAAAACAAAAAGGCTCGATAAAACTGCGCTATACCGAGGCGCAGGGCAGGTTGAAAGCGCACGATGAAGCATTCATTTGGCCTGCATTTAACAAAGCGGATAGGGAGGGTTTTGAAAAGCGATTTGCGGAAAGCAGTCGTGTGCAGGCGGAAATCAAAGCCACAGAAGTGGCATTGAAAGCCTTGACGGAACAGATAGAGGCTGCCGGCAGGGATAAAACCGAAAAGATCGAAAAGCCGCTGCAAGTATTGAAGGACGAGATTCTCAGGTTCGAAAATACGATACAGACGCTTTCTGAGCAGTTGTCGAGGGTTGATCCGACCGAGTTTGAAATTGTTGAAAAAAGCGATATTTCAGAAAAGATCTTAGCCTTGAAAGCCGAGTATCAGCAGGTTTCAACGGCATTTGCCGACGCAGAAAAGCAGATAGATGCATTGGAGAAGGACCGGAATACACTTTCGGGAAGCCAGGCTACACTGCTGAATGCGTTGGAAGGAAGCCGGCAAGAGCTGGTAGCAGTGCAGGAAAAGATCGACAACGAGCTGGTTACCTATGCATTCGAGTCGGAAGCGCAGGTAGGGGAAATACTTCGGAAGCCGATTCATATCGAAACCGAGCGGCAGGCGATCAATGCATTCGAACTAGCATTGGAAACAACCGGCGCCGAATTGAAAAACCTGCTGGAAGACCACGCGGGTGAGCAATACGACGCTGCAAAGCATGAAGAAGTAACTGCATTAAAAAATACGCTGACGGAAAACCTCAATACTCAGCGGAAAGAGGAGGGAAATATCGGTGGGCGACTCAAACAAATGGCGGAAGATCTGGCCAAAAAAGCTACGCTTTTGACGGAGAAAGGCCGTTTGCAGCTCAGAAAAGAACATCTCGACGATCTGGCGAAACTCTTCCGATCGAGCGGCTTTGTGGATTACGCGTCGAGCATTTACCTGCAAAATCTGATCCAGGCGGCCAATCACCGGTTCCACCAGATGACCCACCAGCAGCTGCACCTCGAACTCGGGGAGGGAAACAGTTTCTGGGTGAGGGACCTGCTCAATGGCGGGCATACGCGATTGCTGAAAACACTTTCGGGCGGGCAGAAATTTCAAGCAGCACTGTCACTGGCTTTGGCGCTGGCGGATCATATTCACGTCAGGAATGAATCGAAACACAACTTTTTCTTCCTCGATGAAGGTTTTGGTTCACTCGATAAAAACGCATTACAAACGGTCTTTGAGACGTTAAAATCATTGAGAAAGGAGAACCGGATCGTCGGTATTATTAGTCACGTGGAAGACCTGCAACAGGAAATCCAGGCGTACCTGCGCATTACCGAAAGCGAAGAAGGCAGCCGGATCGTGCCGAGCTGGAAATGAGTATTGCACATAAAATGTATATTTGAGCGTATTTGGCCAAGCCGTCCTATGCTTTTGGAAAACTTTTACGGGTCGTCTCTCCTTTGGATTGAAGCACAGTTGTCTGGAAAGAACTGGTTGTGGAAGCTCACTTTTTTTGCTGTCGCACTGTCGCTTTTTCTTGCATTCCCGCCCTATTCGCTCTTGCTCGACCATCTGAGAAGTAATGGAGTCAGTCTCGATGCCTGGGTTTTTATCCACAATCAGGCGCAGGATATACTGCATCCGAAAGACATGGATTACGATGTCCGCCGGGAGAATATGATCTTCCGCTGGACACTGCCGGCCCTCTCATTCCTGACAGGCCATAATGTGCTACTGATCCTGATCATCCAGGCAGTTTTGGGTGTGTTGTTCCTTTACAAAACCGCCGGTTATATCTTTTCGGTGTCGGGAGATAAAGTCATTACCGCGCTGTTTGTGACCGCCATTGCCAACATCTTCGTAAGCGTATGGGCCTTCGCGGATGTGCACGGATATGGCGATGAATTTGCTTTTTTCTTTCTTCTGCTGGCGTTACTAAGCAACAATTCGCTCGTGATATTCCTTTCGCTATTGATCGCATTCTTTACCGACGAGCGTGCAGTGGTGGCGGGTGGTTATTTGTTGCTTTGGTGGATGGGCACGAAAGCTTATCGCAATAATAATTTTGGCGTTCCCGGCTTGCTCAAATCAGCTTTTACGGGTGAGAGCCTCGTCGTATGGGTGGCGTGGGCGATCTATTTTACGATCCGGGAGTACGTGCAGACAACCTATTTCCCGCACCATTCCTATTCTACGATCGGAACGCCAGTGTTGCTTGCCAACGCCCACCGCAATGGATTGGGAAGCAGTATCTGGGGAGCATTTGAAGGAACCTGGCTGATTCTGCTTGCGGCCTTTGCGGTGCTGTGCCTTACGAGGCGTTACTGGCTTCTACTGGCGCTTATGGCTGGCTTTGCGGTGCTGGTGGCCACGGGTATTTACGTTCACGACATCGACAGGGCATTGTCATACGGCTTCCCGTTTATTCTGCTTGCCGTTTTTATATTAATCGAAACCTCTTCTACATCGACGGTCCGGCTCGTCCTGTTTTTCACGATGGTCGTATGTGTGGTCCATCCACAGGTTTTTTACATGGGTTACAACAAAATACTCTGGCTGGAACCGCTGCCCGTTAAGGTCTTCATGCTGATCGACCACCGGCTGCAATGGGGCCTGTTCGGTTAGGCCACCCACCCAGGTCCCCCGGGTAGGGGCGCCCGGATAGGGTCGCCCGGATAGGGTCGCCCGG
>DATMSL010000678.1:0-2885 GCA_035565435.1 Dyadobacter sp.
CTGGTAAAAAAAGAAATGACTTCGACGGGCACGGAAGGTTTGAATTGCCCGGTCACAAATGTGGCGGTAGCCCGGGAGTCGGTGAAGATCGAATCGGCGTGCCGGATAGCTGCCTGGCTGAACAGCCGGTCGAAGCGGTGAAAAAAAGCCGTATTGTGAATAAAAGAGATGAAACGTATTTGCGGCCTGAGCTTTTTAACTATGACACCGAGCAAGGACGCCCGCCATAGCGAGCAGATCATGACGTCGGGGGAGAAGTGCAGGATAAAGCGGATCATTTTGGGAATGACCAACGGATATATGCTTAACTTATAGTCGAGCGTGACCATGCAAGCCTTTTCGGCAGGGGAGAGGTGGCTGGTTATATTCACATCGATGCTTCCCAAAACCATCACTTTCAGGTCAAACTGCCTGTTCAGCTCAGGTAATGCTGATAGCATGGCTACCTCAACGCCGCCGATCTGCACATCGTGCAGTATGTAAAGTAGTTTTTGTTTTTTCAAGGCTAGTGTGTTCTTACATGTGGGTTTTATTTCAGTACACGGCTCCACTGGTCTACGATTCCACTGAGTTCGAGTGACTGGAGTTTTTGTGATTTGTAATGCCTCATACGCTCCCGGAGGTCATCGTCGTTCATCAGTGCAGCCAGTGATTGCGACAATTTACTTACATTACCTGCATCCACCAGGACGCCATTTTGCCCTTGCTCGATCAGTTCTTCCGGTCCGGTGTCACAATCGAAAGCCACAATGGGCAAATGGAATGCCAAAGCCTCCAGGAGCACCATCGGCAATCCTTCGAAGCGCGAGCTCAGACAATAGATGGATGCTGTTTCAAAATAAGCAAAAACTGCTTTTGTAGCACCCATTAGTTCGACTGACTCCCCAATCCCGAGTTCTGTTATTTTCTTTTCAAGAAGCGGTTTGTCTTCTCCATCGCCGATGATAAGCAGCTTCCATTCAGTCCGAAGCCCCGCGGGCAGCCGACCCCAGGCGTCCATCAACAAGTCAAAGCCCTTCTGGAAGGTAATCCTCCCGACGGAAATGACCGTTTTGGAGGGATTTTCGTTGACCTTTTGCTCTTCCAGGAACATCGGGTTTGGAATATGCACCAGTTGTGCGCGGCGATACCACGCCCCCTCTTTCCAGAATTGTATATCACGCGCCGTGAGCGTCACGATCCTGTCGGCAAAGAAAAGTGCAAGCTGCCTGGCGAGAGATCGGGCCGCTATGCCCAGACTTACCTTGAAATTAAAGTGCTCCCACACCACATGCCGGATGCCGGTAAAGGCAAGAGACGGGACCGAATACGTCGCCATGATTGATTCGACCGTTACGAATGTATCGATATGGTTATTGTTGACGAACTGCCGGATCTTATGTTGCGAATACAGGATTTTCCGGACACCTTTTAAATCTTCAATATGCAGGCTGGTTACCTTGACATTCGGCTCGAAAGGGAAGAAAATCTTTTCGGGATCGCCGTAAAGACCCAACACATGTACATTATAATTTCTTTTGGCAAGTTCATTGATAATAACAGAAGCTACGCGTTCCGTTCCGCCAACCGCCGAAATATTATAGATAAAGAAAACAATATTAGGCATACGATTTTGATCCGGTGATCACTTGGAGCACCATGTACAGGATTTTGGCTACCACATAAGATACTGTCAGGAATAGAAGGGCCCAGAAGCTTGTGTTACCAAAGAGCAAAAGATCGTCTACCAGGCGGGTTGAGCAACTGATCAGCACCACAATGAACAGGAACGAGTAGTAGTTCATGTTTACGGGATTGAGGTTTTTATAGATGTTGCGCAAATAGCCTAGCAGAAGACCGATGATTAGCGCATAGAGGATTCCTCCCCAGAGTCCGAAGAAATGGTAGGCGAGGTAATTGTATCGCCCATTTGCCCCCGAAGTCCGGCGACCGGAATAATATGCAAATACATCCACCCCGATGGGCTCGGGCGGCGTGATCTCGAAACCGAGGTTTTTCAGGATTGTTCCCCAGCCTGGATAAAATGCATATTTAAAAAAAGAGGACTCCTGGATACTGTCCATGACGTCGTCGTAATAGCCTAGCAGGAAAATATCGCCACTTGCCATGAGCCGCAAGCCTACCTGCTGTATGGCCGAAGATGCATCGGCCCCTACGGAGATCATTACGATAGCAACGGGAAAGCTCAACAGGACCGCCATCAGCGGCCAGGAGATCTTGATCGTACTCATCCGTCCCTGAGCGACCATTGGATAGGTAATCAGGAAGTACGTGACGAAGAAAACCACAATGCCCGATTTGGACCCACTGGTAGCAAGGTCGAGCAGTAGCACGAAGCAGATGAATAGCTCGAAAAGGTTAAGTCGTTTTTTGAGATAGAGGATCTTGTAGTACAACGACATGATCACCAATGTCCGGTAAGACAACAAAAATGCCCGGACAATTCCATGGCCCTCATAGGCGGAGACGTGGTTGTGTTCGCTATCGAGAAGTACAATTCCGACTGTTTTCAGATTGACAGCCTCTACAATTACGTAGGCCGTACAAACTACAAAAACGAACAGATCGAACTCGCTTATGCCCCGCGTTGGGATTTCAAGTTTATTGGTATCCCCTCCGAATTTGATTGCCGGTACATATGTCGCGATTGTTAATCCTACGAACAACGCGATTTCGGTACCCAGAAAAGACCAGCCGTATATCGGTTTGAGGGCCTGGTCGGAATATAAGAAGTACACACAAAACGCCCCTCCTGTGAGGTTGACGACTGTGATCAGGAAGGGGTCGAGGATGCCCCAGTAGAGTTTTCGGTAGAGAAAAAGATAAAAGCATAACAATCCTCCATAAATGGCCCCGTAGTAGAGCCAGTTATCCAGGATTGCCCT
>DATMSL010000679.1:0-6573 GCA_035565435.1 Dyadobacter sp.
ACCGGCAGGCCCTTCCCCAGTACATTCCGTAATTTTAAAAATTGTAATAGAGATTCAAACTGAATCGCGACCCGTTGCCGCGGGTATATTCCAGGTCTTGCCCGCTGAACAGGTTCACGGTATTGAAATAGGTCTTGTTGAGCAGGTTTTCGATCCCGACCGCGGCGCGGATATGCTTGCTGAACTCGTAAGAAGCGTTCAGGTTGAATAGGTCGTAAGCGTCCACCGGGCCCTCGCCGTTGCCATATTTGCCGTTGGCCTGTTTGTTGAAGCGCTTCCGGCTGCCGGAGTAAACCCAGAAAAGGTTCAGGTTCAGTTTGCTGGCAGGCTGATATTTGATAAACGCTGTGGCTTTGGGCGGGGTAATGCGGGCGCCGGTGAGGTAGCGGTCTTCGGCGTCGTCGAAATCGCCGTTGTCGTTCTGGTCGGCTTTGCCTTCTACATAGGAGTAGCTTCCTCCGAACGATAACTTATCCGACGGTTGAAAATCGAGTGTGAATTCATAGCCTTTGATTTCCTCCGGCAAACGGAGCGGCGTCATAACGCCATTCACGGTCACCATGTCGGCGCCGAGTTTGGAAGTACTGACAAAGTAGGCCGCCGTAAACTGCACAAACTTGTACTGGCTGCTGAACCCGGCTTCGTAGTTGTTCACGATAATGGGTTTCGTGTTCAGGTTAGCAATGGTATTGGTAGTCGCGGAGCGCAAAATGCGCCCGAGCTCGCTGATGCCGAATGCCTGTGAAAAGTTGAAGAACGGATTGAAAAGGCTGTATTTCGAATAGCGTAATCCCGCATTCATATTCAATGCCTTGTAATCCAGCCTGCCGCCTTTCACGGCCACCGCGCCTTCGCCGTTCGGGCCTTTGGCGAGCGTGCTGTAATCGTTCACATCGATACCGATATTCTCGAAACGCGCACCGGTTTTCAGCGTCAGATCTTTGACGATATCGAGCTTCACCTGCGCGTAGGGCGCGATGCTGGTCATATTCATGTCCGGCACATATACGCGGCCGTCCGTGAGGACCTGGTTGGTCACGTCGCCCAGGATGTCGATTCCGTAAGTAACGCCTCCTCCGAAGTTGGGGTTTACATTAAACGGGGTGTAAAAATTGGCCCGCAGCCCTTTTTTGCGCGAGGTTATCTGCGTTTGCCCAGGCCCGTACCAGCTGGTTGTAGAGGCGGTATAGGCATTCATCGATTCAAAACCATTTATATAGGCGGTCACATCCATGCTCGTTTTACCCCAAAGTTCGCGGCGCAAGTAGCGGACGGAGAGATTATAATTGAACGGCGTTCCTTCCGCGTCGCCGGGGCTCTCGCCAGGCACCGCAATGGTCGGGGTTTCACCGTACGCGCCCGCTTTATTTACATATTTGGTATACTGCCTGCTGCTGAATAGGTTGAAAGAAAATTCCAACTCATTGCGGGTATTGAAATCATAAAAAAGCTTGGTATAAGCATTGTATAGCCGCGTTTCACCCAGACCGTTGGAAGTCGAAATCACGTCGCCTTCACCGTCCTTGTACACACCCGTGCGGTCGAGCAGGCCGCTCACGACGTACGAAAACTTGTTGATCTTCCCTTGCAGCATTTGTGAAATGCGGTAACCGGGCGTGTTGGCCATATGGAAAACATTGCCATGAGTACCCAGTTGTGTAATGCCGCCGATAACCTTGTTTTCAGTAGGTTTTCGGGTGATGTAATTGATCAGCCCGCCGCCTGCACCGTTGCCGTAAATGGCCGTGGCGCCTTTCACGACCTCGATGCGTTCGAGCACCGCCGGGTCGATGGAGCGGATATCACGGTTACCGTTCATGAGTGGCGTGGATTGCGGAATGCCGTCCACGAGCACAAGCAGGCTGCGCCCGCGGAGCGTCTGGCCGGTATTGGTAGCCTTGTTGTTCGGCATACCCAGGCCGGGAATCGTATTTCCGAGAATCGCGGCGATGGAATTATTGATCGTCGCCTGCTCCTGAATTTCCTTGGCTTTTAAAACGGCAATCGAAGCCGGCACGGAATTGAGGCTTTCGCGCACACGCCCTGCCGAAACGACCACTTCGGCCAGGTTTTTATCGCCTTCCTGCACAGTTAGGGGCTCCAATGCAGTTTGCTCATTGGCTTGAATGGTAAAAAGCTGGTCGGCGGAGGTAAATCCAAGATGTTGAACGAGGATATTGTGTTCGCCTTCCGGAATGTAGTTGATGGTAAAGAAACCATTTTCGTCCGTCTGAGCACCCTTGCCGATGCCTTTCACGACCACATTCGCAAACTCCACCGGCGTGCCGTCCGGCGTAAGCACCCGGCCTTTTACCGAGCCTTTGCCGGCGCTGACTTTTTTGTTCAACACGGATTGTTGTGCCAATGCAATATGCCCTAAGAGCAGCATTGTGGCGGTAAGGAAAACAGAGAGCGGCAATCGGGAACATAATAGGAGAGAACGAAAAGGCCGCTTATTGCCCGAAATGGAGAGATAAATCATTATAGCATTATTTAGACTCAATTCAAATAATGCACAAATGTATCACAAATCGGACAACTTACAACGCATTTACGTAGCCGGAAGGACTTACGCCGAATTGTTTCTGGAAATCGCGCGAGAAGTTGGTCGGCACGCTGTATCCCACCATGTCCGCCACCTCGTTGATCTTGTAATTCTTCTCCGCCAGTAGTTCAGCTGCTTTTTTAAGGCGCGAAAGGTTGATCAGCTCATTAGGCGTCATATCAGAAATCCCCTTGATCTTTCGGTATAGGGTAGGCCGGCTCATGTTCATTTTGGAAGAAAGCATATCGACGTCCAGGTCGCTGTCGGCGATGTGGGCGGTGATAATGGCATTGAGCTGTTCGAGGAAATCCTTGTCCGCACGTGAGAATGCGATGCCCTTGATATGCGTCAGCGGCGAGCGCGCGAAATAATCTTTGATAATGTCCCGGTTTTGCAGCAGGTTACTGATCTGCGCCGACAAATGATCAAGCGAGAAAGGCTTTTCGATATAAGCATCCGCACCCACTTCCAAACCTTCGATTTTCGAACTGATCGAGTTTTTGGCGGTTAATAGGATGATCGGAATGTGGCTGAAACGGACGTCGTTTTTCATTTCGCGGCACAATGCAATGCCATCCATCACGGGCATCATAATGTCGCTGATCACCAGGTGAATGTTTTCTTCCTGTAACAGATCGATGGCCTGCCGCCCGTCACCGGCCCTGAAAATATTGTATTCCAAAGCTAGTTCCCGGCCGAGATAGCCCAGGATTTCGGTGTTGTCCTCAACCAGCAGCACATTAGGTTTGTTGGGGTTCGTTTGCTCAATTATTTGAGCGCTTTCTGCCTCGGCAGGTCCCTCGGTATCCCTGTTCAAATCCAGCTCATAATCCTGATGAATAGGGATCGAAAGCAGAAAGGTGTTCTGGTCGAGTTCGGAGCGTTTCAGTTCGAGTGTGCCCTTGTGCAGTTCCGCGAGTGAGCGCGCGAGCGGGAGGCCAATGCCGGTTCCTTGTTCTTTGCTGTTGCCCTCGGCGCGGTAGAATGGTTCAAAAATGCGGTCGCGGTCGTCGTAACCGATTAGCGGGCCGTCGTTAGTAAACTCGATGTGAAACAGGAGGTCGTCACTGTTGAAAGGCGAAAGTTTCACTTTGACACTGCTTTCGGCATATTTGATGGCATTATTCACGAGGTTGCTTGTAATCTTCTTGCAAGCCTCTTCGTCCACAAATGCTTGCAAGGTAATGCGGGGCAGTTCCAGTTTGTATTGCAGCTGCTTTTGCTCGGCGGCCGGACGGAACGTGGAGAAAACGTCGCTCAGCAGGTCATTAATGTCGGTTTTGGTAAAATTAAGGCTGTAATTGTTGGCCTCGGCCTTGCGGAAGTCGAGGAGCTGGTTGGTCAGGTCAATCAGTCGGGAGGTGTTTTTATCAATCATATTCAAGCTCTCAATCATTTCAGGATCCGACTTCCGCGTCGCCAGCAGCTTGTCGAGCGGCATTTTGATCAGCGTCAGCGGCGTGCGGATCTCGTGCGCCACATTGGTAAAAAAGTCGATCTTGGCATTATAAATTTCCCGCTCTTTTCCCATTTCGATCGTCTCGATCTGTCGCCGGCTTTTCTCATGGAGGGCGAGAAAATAGTAACGGAAAATCACCACAATAATACTCACTACCACCGCCACATAAAACAACCAGGCCCATCCGGTGGCCCAAACAGGCGGCAGAATGGTAATGCGCAGCCTGGTTTCGCGGTTGTTCCAAAGGCCGTCGTTGTTGGCCCCGCGGATTTTCAAGGTGTAATCGCCGGGCGGTAATTTCGAAAAATGGATGCGCCGGTTACCATGGAATGGCACCCATTCTTTGGCCAGGCCTTCGAGCTGGTACTGGTAGGAATTCTGTTCGGGAATGACATAGCTCAGCACCGCAACATCGAAACTCAGGCTGGAACTGTGGTAAGGCAGGGTAAGTTCGCTGGCGTACATGATCGACTGTCTCAGCGGCGCGTCGCTATGTCTGATATTAACATCACGGTTATTGACCTGCAACCGGGTAATGTAAACCGGCGGCACGAATGCATTCCGCAGCAATTCGGACGGTTTGAAACCCACCATACCCGCCACCGTGCCGAAATACAGCGTGCCGTCCGCATCCTTGTAGGAGGAGTTGTAGTTGAACTGATCGGTAGGAAGGCCATTGCCCATGTGGAAGTTGGTGAAACGGTCGGTGCGGCCGTCGAGTTTCGCGAGCCCGCGCGAGGTGGTGATCCAGAAATTACCCGTATTGTCTTCCAGGATACGGAAAACCTGGTTATCGGGCAGGCCGTTGGTTTTGCGGTAGTTCCTGAATTGCCCCGTTTGAGGATTATAGCGCGAAAGGCCGTGCTCGGTGCATAGCCAGATGCTATTGTCGGAGCTTTGGTAAATGCTGTTGACGTAATTGTCGGGCAAACCGCCGGGACGGTCGGTACTATATCGTAAATGCCCCTTTTTCTGTGTTTTCGGATTGAAATACCGCACCCCGCCGCCGTAGCTCGCCGCCCAGATCGTCCCCTCATCGTCCTCGTGAATACTCTGGACTTGCCCATTGAAGAACGGCAGCCGCGTGAAATCGTCGGTGTCGTGGTTGTAACGGCAAAGGCCTCCCCACGTGCCCACCAAGATATCGCCGGAGCGGGTTTTATAGATGGTCACAATAAAATTGCTGCTCAGCGACCGGGGGCTGGATGTCAGGTTATAGTGCCGGGCCACCCGCTCCGTGCGCAGGTCCATCACATCGAGGCCGTGCTCGTAGGTGCCTATCCAGAGCTCGTTGCCGTCGACGACCATTCCGTGCAGGTTGCGATAGGAAATACTCCCCGGTCGGCCGTCGGGCAGGAATGCTTTAAAATGGCCTGTCCGGATGTCGAGGCGGTTGAGGCCCGCATCCTCGGTACCGACCCACAGATGGCCGTTTTTGTCCTTGGTAATCTCGTGCACAATGCTGCCGCTGATGCTGTTACCGGGTTTTGGGAAAAACTTGCGGAAGTTGTTGAACTGGGTCGAGTAGTAATTGATACCGCCAAACTGCGTCGTAATCCATATCCCTCCTTCGCGGTCGCGCAGGATGGAGTTGACGATATTGTCGGTAATGGAATAGCGGTTGAATTGCTCACGCACAATGTGTTGCGAGCGGCCGGAGATCAGATCCAGAATGTAAAGCCCCGATTCGGAGCCGAGCCAGAACTCGCGGTCGCTTTTCTGGAAAATGGTGTGCACCTGAACGTCTCCCTTCGGCAAACCGGCGGCTGTGAGGTTACGGACCTGCTTTTTGGCAAAATTCAGCAGCAACACGTTCTTCATCGTCCCGATCAGCAGTGCGGTGTCGCCCACTGCATGCACGGTGGTGGAGCCGTAAATATCTTTGACACCCGACATTTCTCCCAGGTCGAACGCCTCGAAACGGCCGGTATCTTGGTGATAATGCCGCACGACGCCATTGCTGCACGCCACCCACACAGCCCCCTCGGATGAAATATGCAGGGAGACCGGCTGGTCGTTGCCCAGGTTAATACGTGCCACACGGCCTGTTCGGACATGGTAGCGGTATAATGTACGATCGGAGATGATCCAGATGTTGCCGTTGCGGTCGCCGTGGATTTCGAGCACTTCACCGGCAGGGATCAGTTTGAACGGATCGAAGCGGTCGGCGACGGGGTTGTAGCGGTATACGCCCCGGTGTGTACCTACCCAAAGTTTCTCGGAGGTATCTTCATATAATGCAAAAATGGAGTTGCTGCCGATACTCAGCGAATCGCCCGCAATACTCTGGAAAATCCGGAAATTATGGCCGTCGAAACGGTTGAGCCCATTGCGGCTCGCAAACCACATAAAGCCTTTTTTGTCCTGCACCATCTTGCCTACGGCATTTCCCGAAAGGCCGTCGGAAACCTGGTAATTCCTGAAATAGAACGGGATATCCTGCGCAATGGCCTGCGTGGCGACAGAAAAGAAAAGCAGGATGGAAACAAGTATTCTCACCAATTTAAGCTACATATAAACACAAGACCCGGCACAACCAATATGTAAAGGTATCCACTAAAATCTTAGT
>DATMSL010000680.1:0-7220 GCA_035565435.1 Dyadobacter sp.
AATTCCATATTACTTGAATTTGCCTGCAATATACCCGTTTAAACTCAGCAATAGCTGCCCGGAAATCAGCTTTAAGCATTAATTTGGCGGGAAATTGCAGCAAATACCCCATGAATGTTTTTGAAATGAAAATAGACCTCCGAAGCGACACCATTACCAAACCCACCCGGGAAATGCAGGAGGCCATGTGGAGCGCCGAAGTGGGCGATGACGTTTTCGGTGATGACCCGACAGTGAATGCATTGCAGGAGAAGGCCGCGAGGCTATTCGGGATGGAGGACTCGCTCTTTTGCCCTTCCGGCACCATGACCAACCAGCTGGCAATTCGCGTGCATACGCGCCCCGGTAGCGACGTGATCTGTGACAAGCATTCACACATTTACCTGTACGAAGGGGGAGGCATTATGCTTAACTCGTTTTCATCGGTAAAACTGCTCGACGGCGACCGCGGAAGGCTTACGGCACAGCAGGTAAGCGAGGCGATCAGCCCCGAAAATGATGTGCATTCGACGATAACCAGGCTCGTTTCACTTGAAAATACCATGAACAAGGGTGGCGGCTGCTACTATGATTTCAAGGAGATCGAAGCGATCCGCGACGTTTGCAGTGAACGTCATATTCCCTTGCACCTGGACGGCGCGAGGCTTTTCAATGCACTGGTCGAAACCGGTGAAACAGCTGCGCAATATGGGCAGCTGTTCGACAGCATCAGCATTTGCCTCTCCAAAGGGCTTGGTTGCCCGGTCGGATCGTTGCTGCTCGGCACCCGCGAAATGGTACGCGAGGCACGCCGTTTCCGGAAAGTAATGGGCGGGGGCTGGCGGCAGGCAGGTTTTCTGGCCGCAGCAGGCATTTATGCGCTGGATAACCATGTCGACCGGTTGAAGGAAGATCACAGACGTGCCAGAACAATAGGAGAGCTGTTTGCGGCCAGGGCAGAAGTAGCCGAGGTGTTTCCGGTAGACACCAACATTGTCATCATCCGACTCGAAGACGGTATTTCAGAAAAGGAGTATGTAACCCGACTGGCTGACGTCGGAATCCTGGCTGTGACGTTTGGGAAAGGGCTTGTCAGGTTTGTAACGCACCTCGATTTCACCGACGACTTGCTGGAAGTCATGCAGACCAGGCTCCGGACATTCTAAACTTCAGGGATCATTTCTTCGTATTCATATTCGGAATTGGGACCCTGGTAAATCACTTTCATGCCGGTGAGATCGGCTACGTAGGTATGTATACCTGCGGCGCCGATCTCGCGCAGGAAAGTCGGGTAGTCGGTGAGACCATCTTGAGTACGTTTGATGGCCGCCTTCACTTCTTCCAGTTCGAATGTCTCCGCACATTCAAATTCAGGTAAATCACCGGCTATAATCAGCTTATCGCCATTAACGGACGTATAGGTACGTTTGTGGTTTTTTACCTTCACTTCATAGTTGTCAACCCCGATGGCTTTCAGGCTTTTGACAAATTGCGGGTAGGGCAGGCCGGCAGACCGTTGCTCGGCTGATTCAATAAGTTCTTCGGTCAGTTCGATCATTTCCATGGTCAGTGCACTTTAATGAAAAAATGTTGCTTCACCGGAGGTCAAAGCAACATTCATCTCAGGTTAATAATATCGGGCAATCAATGCGCTATATCGTCGTCTTCCGGGTGGACGATCAGGGAGCTGCGCGTATCCAGTTTTTTGATCATTTCATTGGACATCGCGTCGGCATACACGCCGTAGCTGCTCACCAGCGTCCCTTTCAGGCCGTCTTTCGACTCGATGGCGTACAAGATCGACATATCGGAAGGGTCAGTCATCCCTTCGAAACGATAAACCTGTACAATATCGAAATCCTCAGGTGATAACGTCAGGCAGATGCCATCGTCCTTATGTACTTCCAGGGCATGGGCCGTAAGATTGAAATCATAAGTATAGCCTTGCTCCTGCAAATCTTCAAGCGTTTCGATGAGCGTATCGGGCTCGCTCATGTTTTTGTTGGAAGGATGCGGTTTCTTAACCTTATCCTTGTCTGTTCCTTGCAAGTCCATAGTATTTATTTTTAAGATGGATGATCTGGTTGAATCAGCAACTGATAGCGGTTTTGAACATTATCCGGGAAAAAAGCATGCCTTGTTGAACAGTCGTTTTTTGCTGTAAAAAAGCCATTCGGGCGATGTACATATTGAGGTACTTTGACCTCAGTTTTTCAGATTTTGTAGAACCTGAATGGTGCATAAACCGTATTATTGGGGTCGATACACTAATTGTCCCGAGTTGTACGCTCCAAAACATCCCAGACCGCCTTCGATATTGGTATAGATCAGCGACGGTTCGACGAATGGATTATCCGAATCGCCCCGCGTTTGCACCGAACGATGGTATTTGAAATAATTTTCGTCGGTATGATACACCTCCATGGTGATGGATATGATTTTGCTTTTGGGGTAGGAGGTATACACGGTGTCGTTGGTGCTGTAACTAAGCGGATCGGGGAGATTCACGCGTCCGATCGGCGAGCTGAATTCAGTGCCGTCCAGATTCACGTCGCTGCGGAAATCGTTTCGGCCGATGGTGTCGTCCCAGTTGAAATTGAAGCGGTTTCTTACCCTTTTCTCCTTGAACTGGCCGCTACCCGAAAGTTCTTCCGGAATGCTGTATTCCAGATCGAGCGAAGCACGAACCCGGTAGTAGTTGGTCTGTCCGGCGATGTCGCTCCAGTTGTATTTTACGGTCAAAGAAGTATCGCGTGCTGACAGGCTGCCGGAGTAGGAGGTGTCGATCTTGTAGGTCGTCGGCACCACGGCGATAGCCGGAACGGTACAGGTTGCTTTTACTGACCTGATACCGTTGACGACCGAAAGGAAGTAGGTTTTTCCCGGTAGAATGGCAAGTACTGACTTGTCGGCCGAATAAAGCTGGTTGGCAGTGTCGAACGGGATCACGGCCTCCCGGGTGCCGTCGGATAACTTGACGATCGCATTGGGAATCACGCCTCCTTTCAGATCCGGCTCAGCAAAGAGCGGTACTGATTCCGTCACCACCACATTAATGCGTGCGGACTGCGGCGAAATAAAGCATTGTACGACCAGCTTCGATTCTACTTGTGGAAGATCACCCTTGTCGACGTCCGTGACAAGCGATTCGCATGCCGCCAGGAACAATATGAGGAACAGAAATATGCTATATCGGGGGAACATGATTGCTATCAGAATTTAAAGTTATAGCTGAAATAGGGCAGTACCGGAAATAATGAATAGCGTTTCAGCGTGTATTTCGGCACGGGTGTAGCCGGCATTACATTGGGAAGAATGACTATTTCTTCGTCGATGTTGTAGAAGAACGGATTCCTGCGGTTATAGGCATTGTAAACACCGAACTCCCACGTGCGCTCGTGCCGCTTCTTCTTCTTGTGGAACTGAACGGCGATGTCCATCCGGTGAAACGGCTCGGCGCGGTAGCTGTTTTTCTGTCCGTATTCGCTGACGGTCGGGCCAAACCAGTTGATCGCAGGCTTGCCATCCCCCGTGATGCGCGTCACAAAGTTATCCGTCGCCGCCCGGTAGCTCGAAACGGGGAGCGTCAATGCATTGCCGGTACCGTACACCCAGGTGGCCGAGAGTGTAATTCTTTTGCTCAATTCAAATATTCCTACCACTGAAAGGTCGTGGCGACGATCGTAACGTGGGAAAAATGTTTTACCAAAGTTCAGCTCCGGGAATTTCCAATAGGTCCACGACAATGTGTAACCGATCCAGCCGGAGAATCTGCCGGTTTTCTTTTGAACGAGAAACTCCCCGCCATACGACCAGCCCTTGCCGGAGGTTACATTATCCTCCCAGCTCAATTCATTAGCGTTCTCGCCATTGATGCTCAGAAACGACGAGCCCTCCTTATAGTTAAGAATGTTGTTCATTTTTTTATAATATCCCTCGAGCGTGACCGTGAGCGCAGGGCGTTCGAAGTCTTTGGCAAAGCCAGCGGCTACTTGTTCCGACTGCTGGGGCGCAACGCGGGCGGTGGTGGGTACCCAAAGGTCGGTTGGGAGGCCCAGGCCGGTATTGGAAAGCAAATGCACATATTGGTTCATGCGCGCATAGGAGGCTTTGAAAGAAAGGTTCTCGGCGAGGCGCAATGCCGCTGAAATGCGTGGCTCCGGACGGACGTAAGTCTTAACTTCCGTTTGAAATGTACTTAACCGCAAGCCGGCATTCACTTTCAGCGCGTCCAGTGCCTGCCAGGTATCTTCGATATAAAGCCCCGCTTCGAGCGAATGAACCGGCTTGACGGACCGCTCGATGGGGTTGTCGGTAAATGTGCCCGCAATCGCGAGTGCCGAGGGGACGAACTTGTGAAAAGTGGCCTGCCCTCCGAACTTTACCGCGTGTTTGGAGGACGGGTAAAAGTCAAAATCCGTTTTTACACCAAGGTCGCGGATGCGCGAATCGTATTCAAGGCTGAACTCGTCGTCGAGAGAGCCATCACTATTCAATTCTTTGGAATAACTGGAAACCCCGAACTTGAAATTGCTGAAAATGAAGGAAGTATTGACAAACAATTTCTGGTTCAAAACGTGGTTCCAACGCATGGTTGCCGTCGCATTGCCCCAGTCGAGGCCGGCACGGGTTTCGGAAGTGCTGCTCTTCTCGTCGGCGTGAAACTTGTCGCGACCGAAATAGCCGCTGACATAAAGTTTGTCCTTATTACCGAGATCGTAGTTCATCTTGGCATTCAAATCATAAAAATAATAACCGGGCTTCACCTGGCTGTCTTCGCCCCGCTGCTCCCGGGCTATCAGTGGCGCGGCCAGGAAATCGATGTAAGTCCGGCGGCCGGAGATCAGGAAAGAGGATTTACCCTTCGAAATAGGTCCTTCAAGGGTTAGCCGCGAGGAAATCAGGCCTATACCGCCTTCGCCGTGCAGTTTCTCCTTGCTGCCCTCCTTCATATTCATTTCCAGCACCGACGACAGCCGGCCGCCATAACGCGCCGGAAAGCCGCCTTTGGTCAGCTCCACACTCCTGAGCGCGTCCGAATTGAAGATTGAGAAGAAGCCGAACAGGTGGTTGGCATTATAAACCACCGCGTCGTCGAGGATAATAAGGTTCTGGTCGGGCCCGCCGCCGCGTACATATAACCCCGTTTGCCCCTCAGTTCCTTTTTGTACGCCGGGCATGAGTTGCAAGACACGCAACACGTCCTTTTCGCCAAAGAATGCCGGTACTTTCTTCAGTTGCTGGATCGGTATTTCGATTTTACTCATTTGGGCCGTCCGGCTGACATAATCCTCCTGCTTGCGTGCAGACACGACCACTTCTTCAAGTTGTGTAATGGTAGGAAGAAAAATGCTCAGTTCGGTGTCCGTCCGGAGCGCCACTCGCTTCTGCTGTTTTTCATAACCGACAAATGAGAAAGAAACCGTCGCGGAATCTGATGCCGGCACGGTAAGGGAGTAAAATCCATAAGTGTTCGTCACCGCGCCGTAAGGTGTATTGTCTATATACACGTTCACTCCCGGAAGCTGTTCCTGGCTGCCTTTTTCCCGCACAAAACCGCTGATCGTAACGCGGCTCTGTGCAATAGAAATGATGTGGAAAAGAAAAAGAAAGACCGTAAAAATCAGACGCATAGACGAGATTGCGGTTAGTTTGAGTAACGAGTCGGTTGCTGATCTAGTATGGAGTAACTGTATTTGACCATGACGATATACAGATCAAAACCGTTGCACCCGGAACAAAAAGAATGGCGGAACTCCCCGCTAAATCGGGAAACTCCGCCATCACCAAAGCCGGATCGGCTATTTTACGCCCTTAACCCTCATTTTTAATCCATATACTGCTGTTTCGGCTGTGATAAACAGCATATCGCGATTTTTGCCGCCAAAGCATACATTCGCGGTCCATCCTTTGTGCACGGGGAAATGGGCGATTTGGGTACCTGTTTTGTCAAATACCGTCACCCCGTCGCCGGTAATGTAAAGGTTACCTTCCTCGTCGAGGATCATGCCATCGGAGCCTTTGGAAACAAAGAGCTGCCGGTTGGCCAATGTTCCGTCTTTCTGAATATCGTAAACATAGGTTTTACTATCGCCAATGTCGGCTACGTAAAGCTTCTTGCCGTCGGCAGTACCGATGATGCCGTTGGGTTTTTTCAGCTTTTCATCCACCCGGATAAATTTTTTGCGATCGGGGCTGAGATAATAAACGTGCTGGCCATCCTGCTGCATAGCGGGGTCGCGTTTCCAGTAATCGCGTTTGTAGAGCGGGTCTGTGAGGTAAATGCCGCCTTTGGGGTCGATCCAGAGGTCGTTGGGGCCATTTAGCAGCTTACCTTCATAATCTTTCACCAGTACCTTCGGGTTACCTTTTTTATCGAAGGACCAAACCTGGTTCTCTTCGTCGGAGCATGCAATCAGGTTTCCTTTTTTATCAAAATACATGCCGTTGGCGCGGCCTGCTTTGTCGGAAAATGTGCTGAATGCGCCTGTCTCGGCATCCCAGCGGATAATTTTGTTGTTGGGCTGATCGGTAAAAAATACATTACCGTCTTTATCGGGAACAGGCCCCTCGGTGAATTTATACCCGTCGCCCAGCTTCTCGACCTGTGCTCCGGGCGCGACGATTGATTTCGAATCCATGATTTGTGCGGATAGTAAAACAGGAGTAAAGAGCGCGGCCAAGCCTGCCAGCGCGGGGATAATGATTTTGGATTTTTGCATAGAAAATTAGACCCGGTGTTGGTTCAAACCGGGTCAGTGTATTAAAGTCGGGACGAGAGGGGCTTTACTGTTTAGTGGGGCGGGGGACAGTTTCGAGTTTAGGAAGTTTCAGGTTACGACAAGTTCCAGCTTCTTCCCCAGGCCAACTTCCAAAAGCCGATATAATGTAGATAGTTGAATATCAGACTGGCCGTTTTCAATTCTCGAAATAAAACTTTTTTTTGCTCCGATCCGGTCTGCGAGTTGTTCCTGGGTCATTTTGGCAAGTCTTCTTTCTTCACGAATAATTTCACCGATCAGAAATGCTTTCGCCTTTATCTCAAATTCAACCCTGGAAGCACTACCGGGCTCGCCATAGTGCTCAGTAAAATACTCCTCGACTGTTGTAATATCTTTGTTCTCAGCCATCACTGTTTATAATTGAAATATTCGTTCATGAGCTTTACTGCAAGATCAATCTCTTTGGAAGTTGTCTTTTGCGTTTTCTTCTGAAATCCATTAAGTAGGACAACAATTTTC
>DATMSL010000681.1:0-3786 GCA_035565435.1 Dyadobacter sp.
GCAGATACCCAGCGGGTGCCTTCCTCGTTTTGAGGGCTGGCAAGAAGCTCAGTTGAATTTTGCTCACTATGGTTTAGGATTGGTATCACCATTTCATTCAAGTAGTACTTGCGGTCTGTCTGTAAAAAGCCGTATTTCAGAGCATGCAAAGCTTCGTATATCCGCAGCTTTTTGTCTTTCCGCAACTTATTCAGACATATCCTGGCAGCGGGGGCCGAATGTCCGTCAATCGAAAGCAGCTGGTCGCCAGTGCCGATCTGAACATAACGCGGCAGATCCAGATCTTTTTCAAGGTTTCTCCACCAATTCACAAGTTCTTGATCGCTCAGCTCACTTGCCGGTATTGCCGAGCTTTCAAGGTTCCAACAGGCTTTTTGCAAAATGATGCCCTTGTATTGAATCCTAGGGAGAAATGGGAGCTCACTCAGGTGTCCCCAGTCCCAGATAGGTGTTAACGCAGTATTGCTTGCTGACAGGTCGGCCAGAAATTGATAGACGGGCGGTCCGAGGCGCGGGTTGTAGGCTGTTGTTATTCTGGGAATTATGCGTTTTTGCATAGTGGCGGAAGTCAGAATTACTTGACCCGCCCGAACGCTCACCATCAGATCGCTCGCCGCGATGGTTTTACCCAAACCGCTTTTGCCGCTCAAAAGCGTTAGATGTGAATTTCCCAGGCCCGGGCGGCGCGCAACATTGGCATCTCTTCCAGGCGGCACAAAGTCCACCTGCGCAACTATTGCGTTTGGGTGCTGCACAGTTTCGCGAGCATGCGCAGTGATTAGGCGTTCGGCCAGTGAAGTGTCCGCATCAGCAAATCGCGCTATTAAATTCAGTGATCCTGGTCCGGAAATGCCCCGCAGCTCAAAAAAGTATTTGCCCTGGTCAAACGTGCGCTCATCTGAAGAAAACACATTCCCCAACACGGAAATCCCTTCTGCAATTCTCGGCGGTTTCTCCGGCCGAACAAGCGCCAGGTCTTCGTCATTTAGCAAATAAAATTTTCGACTGGAATGTCTGGCATCGTGGTAGGCCCTGTCTATCAATTTCACCCGCTCAATAGCAGTATACGTTTGTTTTTGTTTGCCTTCGCCACCCGATGCTATGGGGACATGACCGAAATAAGTCGATTCATTGTCCCCGTAACCGATACCCAATGCTGGATCGAGCACCTGCAATAGCGGTACTTGCTTATCGCCATATCTTTGGTAAAATCTTGTGGCAAACGATTTGAGTGCAACCGGGATTCGGTTTTCAGTAGTTCGAATCAGTTTTTCAAGATCGGAAACTATACCTGCCACAGTTTTCCGACTAACAGTCGAATAAGACGTCTCAATTTCCATATCGACTTGTACCGGATTTCGCCAGGTTAGACCGGCATTTTTCAAACTGGTTTCTAATGCGGCAAAACGTGCTGGGCCATCTTGCTTCGTCTTGCTTAGAGCGGTTACATCCCTGAAAACTTTTGTCAGCAGACGGTCGGCGTGAGCATGGCTTTTCAAAACATTTTGAAAAGTAGTTTGGCTGACCATTGGCTCGGTTGCATCTACCAGAATTTGCTCAGCTCTTAGCTGAGAAACAAAGTCTTTGGCCTCCCAGTCTGACAGGCCTTCCCGGCTAAGCGCATCTACGACGGTAGAAGCAGCTGCTCCATGCTGGGCAGCACTTTTCGCAGCAATCAGGAATCGGTCTGCATGGACTTCTTTCAATGCAAATTCAAAGCCGCCATTTTGACTTACTACCCTTTGTGAAAAGCGCAGGAACGAGCCGTTCGTGTAGAGACTACTGTTCACATCCAGCGTATCAGCGAGGTACGTTCCACGTAGTTGACCCGCTATTTGTTGCAGCGCTTCCGCGCTAAGCGTTGTGTGCTTTTTAATCCGGCCAGTGAAATGAATATGCGAGTAATCTGACAGGGTAGCTGCGAAATATCCGGCAAAGAGACCAAATGGGGTGCAGCGGCTGGTCGCTCGAACGAGGTATTTGTAAAGGCTGAGCATGACCTTTTGCTCACCGGGTTCGCCTGGTGAGGTTTCTTCCAATTTCAACAGCGAACCGTAGAGCTCAGGTGAGGCCAGGTAAAGCGCTTCTCTCAGCAGGTGACGTTTGTAGGCTTGACAAAGCAGCAATTTAAGTGAGCCGGGGTTTTGTGCCAGGCGCATATTGATCCGTCTAAGCATCCGGTATGGAAACAACGGTCGTCTGAATAGGACAAAATCATGTGGTTCTAATTTATTCATAGCGCTAAGTTTTATCTGGTTACACACAGGTAAAATCAGCGATCGAAAAGTCAAAAGGAAATTTTAGGGGTGAATGTCGGCCCGTAGGGTACGAAACCTTGCGTTTGGGGGAGGAGTCTGATGTTTTGACCCGAAACAAGCCAAAAAGTGCAGCTAAGCTACCGGCGGCTATTTCTTCACAAGTTGTTAAACCGCCAAAAGTGTTCGGCATAACCGCGCTAACGCGCTTTCTTATTCCGCTTCCTTTTGGCCCGTGCGCCGCCGGTTGTGCAAAGCTTTCTTTTTTCTTGTTTTTTCTTTGGGTCAAAACACTGTCGGTTTTCGGCAGTCAGATTTGGGAAAAGCGGGGGCGAAAGAAACGGGTTCAATCTCATAATCTAAACCGTTTAAGCTCATGGCTCACAACATTCATTTCAACGAAATCACAGGCAAACATTCTTTTTTCTCGGTCAAAGAGAAAGCCTGGCACGGGCTGGGACAAATCGTGGACAGCTGCGCGTCAAGCAGCGACGCGATTTCCTATGCAGGTCTTGACTACGATGTGGTAAAATCCCCTCTTTTCACCACAGGAATTACACCCGATAGCGGGGATGGTGTGACGATCTACGCGCCCGGGCAATCAACTGTCCCGGGATATTTCGCTACTCAGCGTACCGATACCGGCCAGATGCTCGGCGTGGTCGGCTCGGACTACCGGGTCGTACAGAACCGCGACGCGTTCACATTTTTTGACAGCATCGCAGACGGTAAAGGCATTCGTTACGAAACTGCGGGAGGCCTTGGAAACGGGGAACGTATATTTATCACCGCCAAAATCGATGATAAGATTATTGTCGGCAAGGATGATGAGATTGAACAGTACCTTTTTCTGACCAATTCGCACGACGGTTCCGGTAGTATTACCGTGGCATTTACCCCGGTCAGGGTGGTTTGCCAGAATACGCTCAATGCGGCAGTGGGGAGCCTTTCCTCAGCTGTTCGTATCAGACACACCGCGAGCGCAAAAGAGCGGCTTGCATCTGCCCATAAGCTGATGGGGATGGCTGCCAGGATTTCCCTTCAGACCGAAGCCGTTTTTAACAAGTGGGCGAAAGTCCGAATCACAGGCAACCAGCTTCGCCGCCTGATCCAAATGGCAATGGCCCCTGGAAAGGAGACACTCGGCAAAATTCAGGATGCCCGTTTTGAACTTCTGTCCACCCAATTCAATAATCTGGTTGACCGCATTTACAGTTACGCCATGGCCAGCCCCGAACAAAACCTTCCTACAACAGCCGGTACGGTATTCGGAGCCTATAACGCAGTGACCGGCTACTTTCAAAACGTCAGGTACTACAACACCGCAGAACACAAAGCCAAATCGATTCTTTTCGGAGGGAATGCAGCCCAGCGCGGTAAGGCAGCCTTTGAGCTTTGCGACAGGTTTGCCACGCACGGGCCGGAAATATTCGGCGCCAACTAAAAAAATGCCCCTCAGGTTTCCGGCCTGAGGGGCATTTTATGCAAGCCTCAAAATCGCGGCCGCCCTGCGGGGCGGCGATAAGCGGTG